>NZ_JAOS01000002.1:0-206023 GCF_000523975.1 Mycobacterium sp. MAC_080597_8934
GCGTTTTTGCGGTCGTTGAAATCCCGCGGTCTGGCCGGAGTCCAACTGGTCATCTCCGATGCCCATGCCGGACTGCGCAGTGCCATTGACGCCGTGCTGATCGGGGCCGCCTGGCAGCGGTGTCGAGTGCACTTCCTGCGCAACGTGCTCGCCCAAGTGCCCAAGGGCTCCGCAGAGATGGTCGCCGCCGCGATCCGCACCGTCTTCGCCCAGCCAGACGCCGAGCACGTGCGCGAACAACTCGACACCATCGCCGGCATGCTCGGCCGCCAGTTCCCCAAGGTCGAAACCATGTTGCGCGAGGCCGCCGCCGACATCACCGCCTTCGCCGACTTCCCGGTGGCCCACTGGAAAAAGATCTGGTCAACCAACCCACTATCCGTTAACCGGCTCTCGGGGACACGGTTCGGGCTGCAGCGTGAGGTTCACGCACAAGCGCTGAGCACGGATGGATGCTGTCTGCATCTCGGTGGGGGAAGGCGGAGCGGCGATGCGGGTACTCAAGAGCGACAGCGGATATGTCCTGGAGGGCGACTGGGACGGGCAGGACGCGGTGAACGCGTTTCTCAACCATTTGGCGGGACGGGGGTTCAGCGCGGCCACGGTGCGGGCCTACGCATTCGACGTCGCCAATTTGAGCCGGTTCCTCGTCCAGCAAGCGGTCGGGCTCGCCGCGGTCGATGCGCCGTTGGTGTTCGACTGGATCGACTGGCAAGGCGTCCGCCGAACGGACCAGCCCACCGGCGGTCACCGCTCGTCGACCCCGCCGGCAGCTTCGACGGTGAACCGCCGGGTCGCGGCAGTGCGCGCGTTATTCGAGTATCTGGTGATGACCGGTGTCTGCACCGACAATCCGGTGCCGTCGCCGCGGCGGGGACAGGGCTGCGCCAGTCGCAGCGGGGGTTGCTCGGTCATCTGGGTCCCGGGCGTGCACGCAGTGGCGGTAGGTTGGTGCGTCAGCCGCAGCGTCTTCCGGAATCGTTGTCCACCAACGATGTCGACGCGTTCCTGGCGACACTGGCAACGCACCGGGACCGGGCGATGGTGCTGGTGATGCTACTCGGAGGGCTGCGTTCGGCCGAGGCGCGTGGCCTGCTGCTCGCCGACGTCGATATGGGCCGGCGCCGGCTTCGGGTGATCGGCAAGGGCGGCAAGGAACGTCATGTCCCGGTCGATGCGGCGTTCTTCACCGAGCTCGCCGCCTACCTGCGATGGGAGCGGCCGCCGGGGTTGGCGACGCCGCAGTGCTTCGTAGTGCTGCGCGGCCCGACGACCGGTGCACCGGTCAGCGAGGCCGGGCTGCGCAGCCTGTTCCGTCGGCACCGGGAGACCTCTGGCGCCACAAGAGTCCGCCCGCACCGTTTACGGCATACCTACGGCACCGAATTGTCGGCGGCCGGAATCGATCTGCTGGCGTTGCGGGCGTTGATGGGGCATGTCTCGCCGGAGACCACGGCCCGCTACGTGCATTTGTCGATCGAGCAGCTCGCCGCCGAATACGGTGCTGCTCGTGCGACGTTGGCCGGAGCCCGGCAGTGACCACGGTGTTGGTCGGCCAACCCGTAGGCGCCGACGAGGTGGTGGCGGATTATCTCGACCACGTCGCCACCCTGGGTTTGAGCGGGCGGGCGGTACGCGACCGGATTCGGATCGCTCGCGACTTCACCGCACGCCACCGCGACCTGCACGCCTGGATGACGCTGCCGGCAGCCGAGCGGATCGCCGAGATACGGGACACCGGGGCGTGGCCGCTGATCTGTCACACGATCGGCACCGGCCGGTTACGGCTGGACGTCGAGCTGGCCGCGGTCAAACAGTTGACCGGGCTGGGCCGCGCAGTGGAGGACCGGGATCCGAGCGGATTCGCCGCGTTGCGGAATGCGGGAATTCGGTTGGGCTGGAGGAGTTCCTGGGTCGAGACGGTCCTCGGCGAATGTCTGGCGGTAGTGCTGGCACACCACGGCGGAATGGTCGCCGACCTGACCGGCGACGCGCTCGACGACTTCGACGCCGCGCTGTCACGTACCGTGGTGCCGCCATCGTCGCGGCGGGCATACAGGGGGCGGCTGGCCAGCCTGCGGCAGCTGTTGTTCGAGACCGCGGTCATCGACACCGCGCCGAAACGCCGGCGGTGGGCCCGTAGCCTCGAGCAGCGCTTCACCGAGGTGGAGATGCCCGACCCGATCCGTCAGACGTTGCTGCGCTACATCGGCGTGCGCGCGGCGGTGCTGCGGCCCAAATCGGTCGAGTCGCTGATCAACGACCTGCTGCCCTTCGCCGAATACCTCACCGCTCACCATCCCGACGTCATCAGCCTGCGTGAACTCGACCGGAGCTGCATCGAGGGCTACCTGAAATGGAATCGCACCCGGGGCTGGCGTGGTCAGCGCGCCGCCGCGGGCGCCGGGCGCACCGTCTCGGCCGCGGTGGCCCAGTCGGCAGTGCTCAGTCTGCGCAACCTGCTCGACGACATCACCGCCTGGGGCTGGGCGCAGGCCCCACCACGGCGGTTGGTATTCGCCGCCGACGTCCCCAAACTCGACCAGCCGTTGCCACGCGCGCTAGCACCCGATGTGGACGCGGCAGTGATGAACGCCGTTGCCCACCTGCAGGATCCGTTCGCCCGCATCGGCCTGACCGTGCTGCGTGGTGCCGGCCTGCGGGCGGGGGAACTGCTCGACCTCGAACTGGGCAGCATCATCGACTACGGACCGGCCGGAACCTGGCTGAAGGTGCCACTGGGCAAGCTCGCCACCGAACGCATGGTCCCGCTCTCCGCCGCGACCCTCGCCGCGCTCGACGAGTGGGTCGCCCTCCGCGGCACGCACCGGCCGCTGCCGCACCCACGCACCGGCGTGCTCACCGACTTTCTGTTCACCCGGCACGGACGCCGCCTGGGCTACACCCGGCTGCGCAACGGGCTGCTCACCGCCGCTGAATCCGCCGGGTTGCACCGTCCCGACGGCGGCGTCCTGATGGTCACTCCACATCAGTTGCGCCACACCTGGGCCACCGAACTCGCCAACGCCGGGATGAGTCTGCAGGCCTTGATGTCCTTACTCGGGCACGTCACTCCACAAATGACGATCCGCTACGCCACCCTGGCCTCGCCCACCCTGCGCGCGGCCTACGACGAAGCGATGGGCAAGATGCGCCGCCAGTTCACCCTCACCCCGGTCGGCAAACCGATCCTGCCCGACAAGGTCGGCTGGCTGCACAGTGAAATGCTGAAAACCCGCGTTGCACACGGATACTGCGCTCGCCACGAATCCGCGGGCGCGTGCCCTTATGCCAACATCTGCGAAACCTGCGACAACTACGTCACCGCCCCCGAATTCCGCGACACGCTCACCGACCAACTCGCCGACGTCCAGGCCCTCAGAACCGACGCCGAGTGCCGCGGCTGGACCGACGAAGCCGCCCGCCACGACCGCGTCGCCCACGCCCTTACCGACCACCTCCAGCGCCTCGATCGATGAACATCCCACCCCGACGGGTTGACCCGCCCCCGAGGGCCGGATAATGGAGCGATTGAACAAGGAAATCAAACGCCGCACCGACGTCGTCGGCGTGTTCCCCAACCCCGCCGCGCTGTTACGGCTGGCCGGCTCGGTACTCGTTGAGGCCCACGACGAATGGCAGGTCGCCGACAAGCGCTACCTCTCCGAGACCAGCCTCGCTCTGCTCGACGTCAGTGACCAAAGTGCCGAAACCATTGCCCCCACAGCCGCTCTCACGGCATAGTGGCTACCACAGAGCCACACGCGGACACGCGACCGCTCTTACACCACTCCACGGGACGTGACCGATAGACGTCTCGGCCCCACATGACCGCGGCGCGCTCAAAGCGCGGATTGACGAAGCTCTGGAGAGCACGAATCTCATGGTCGCCGTTCGTGTTACCGGTGATTTCAGCACGATTCGCACCCGCACCGTCACGGAGCAGCATCCGCCGTTCCGGCCCTTCACCGAGGCCACCGAGGATCAGCAGGAGGTGACGTTTACCGACGTGACTGGGACGTTGGTCGGATTCCGCATGCCCGACTACGAGCAGGGCATCTCGGTGGCTGGCTACCACTCGCACTTCATCGACGCCGAGCACCGGCATGGCGGACATACCCTTGACTACCAACTGGTTCGGGGAACCGTCGAGATTGGCGTGCGCACCGAACTGCATCTGAGTCTGCAGCGCACCCCGGGCTTCCTTGGCGCCGAATTAAACCAGCCGAATCTGGACGGTCAGATCCGCCAGACCGAGGGCGGCTGAAGACGGGCGAAAACGAAGCGCGCTCGGCTCAGCGGGTGGTCGAGACATTGCACGCATATGGAGTTCGATATGTCTTCGGTGTGCCCGGGGCCAAGATCGACCCGGTCTTCGACGCCCTCCTCGACAGTGGTGCCGAACTTGTCGTGTGTCGCCACGAACAGAATGCGGCGCATGCGATGTGGGATCCCTCTACATCTTTGTGCGCTCGTCTGGGTTCATGGCGGCTGCTTGTTAGAGGCCAGGGCAAGGTTGCACCTCTGCGGCCCCAGCATTATTATCGACTGATAATAACGCTCCGAGGAAGCTAGCACCATGCCCGGATCGCCTACCAAAGATAAAGGATTGGCGTCATGCTGCTTCCCCTCGCGCCGGAGCCATTCACGGTTCCCACTGATCGCGACCTGCTCCCCTCGGAGCGGCGAGAATTCGTGCGTACCCATCGTACCTGTGTTTACGGTTACCGCCGGCGAAACGACGGTCCGGCGATGTCGATCGTGTACTACATACCGACCGACAACGACGAACTGCTGGTGTCCACGATGGCCGCTCGTGGCAAGGCCCGGATGGTCGAGAGAGACGGCAAGGTGAGCCTCTGCGTTCTTGATGAACGCTGGCCCTTCGCATATCTGCAGGTGTACACAGACGCCACCATCGAGCGAGACCACGATCTGGTGGTCGATGTAATGATGGCCGTCGCTGGTCGGATGTCGGGTGAGCCACTCCCCGAGGAAGCGCGTCCGATCGTTGCCGCCAAGGCCGCTGAGGAGGATCGGGTCGTCGTGCGTTGCCGCCCTTACGCGACTTTCGCGCAGCCACCGGCTCACCTCTACCGCAATGATCAAGAGGAAGAGATCGTTCACTGGGTGTCGACCACCGTGCCCTGGGACGCACCCGATCCCGCCTGATTCGCGTCCTCTCGAATCGCCAGTAACGTGACGCAATGAAAACCAAAGCGCCCCAACACGCACCACGCCAGCGTCGGGTGCGAACTGATATCCGCGAAGCACTATTGAACGCGGCACTGGTCGAGTTCGGAGCCAAAGGCTTCGACGGCGCATCCACCCGTGCGATTGCGGCGCGGGTAGACGCGCACCAGCCCCAGATCAATTACCACTTCGAATCGAAGATGGCGCTGTGGACCGCAGCCGTGGACCACTTATTTGCGCTACTCGGCGAGGAGATGGCTGGGCTCTTCCCAACTGGTCCGACCAACATCGACGCAGCGCAATTGGCAGTGGACTTCGCTGACGGCATACGGCGGTTCGTGGCATTTGCCGCCCGACATCCCGAACTCAACCAAATCATGGTCCATGAGGGAACCGCCGACTCCGACAGACTTGCTTGGTTGACCAAAACTCACGTCAAGCCACTCTTTGATGCCGTTGCATCCGCGTGGACGCTACTGCGCGAGGCCGGGGTGGCCGCTCCCATCGACAGCGACATCGTCTACTACCTGCTCGTCGGCGGGGCATCGACTCCCTACAGCAACGCGCCCGAAGTGCGCCTTCTCACCGGACACGATCCGCAATCATCTAAGTGGATATCCGCGCACGCGGATGCCCTGATAACCACGCTGCTACCCGGAATTTCATGCTCCAGGCCCGCCTCACGCCCGCGGAGGAACTCGGAGACTGAACCGCGTTTCGACTGAAGTTCAACACTCGCCAAAACAACACCGTGACAACACATTGCGGCCCAAGTTGTAATTAGCAGCTTCCGAATGACGCAAGCCCCGGACCCGCGTACCTCGCCAGCTGGGTCGTCAAGACTGCTTGCGCTAGGCAGATGATCGACTGGTACGGCTCGTTTTCGGCCCCCATGTCGTGCAGGCCGAACGATGGATCGGCCGCATGCTCGCCGGGACGCGACCCAGCGTGTGGTCACCGCGTCGCGCGATTCGTCATCGATCGGCGCCACCTGCGTAATCAACGCAGAGATGAAAAAACTCGACACAGCGTTGATTTTTGCATAGGTTCGGGTCATGCCCAAGACGTTCTTCATCACCGGTGTGAGCAGCGGACTCGGCCGCGCCCTTGCGCACGGTGCGCTGGAAGCCGGCCACACCGTCATCGGCACGGTGCGCAAGACCGCCGATTTAGCCCCTTTCGAAGCACTGGACGCGAAGGCCCACGGCCGGATCCTCGACGTCACCGACCACGCGGCGGTCATCGACACCGTCGCCGAAGCCGAAGCGTCCATCGGGCCTATCGATGTCCTGATCGCCAATGCCGGTTACGGATTGGAAGGCGTCTTCGAGGAGACGCCGCTGTCGGAGGTGCGCGCGCAGTTTGAGACCAATTTCTTCGGGGCTGCCGCCACCGTGCAGTCGGTGCTGCCGTACATGCGCAAGCGGCGGGGCGGGCACATCATGGCCGTCACTTCGATGGGCGGGTTGATGACGGTACCGGGGCTCTCGGTGTATTGCGCCAGCAAGTATGCGCTCGAAGGCCTGCTGGAGAGCATCGGCAAGGAAGTTGCCGGGTTCGGGATCCACGTCACCGCAATCGAACCCGGGTCGTTCCGGACGGATTGGGCGGGCCGGTCGATGGTCCGCGCCGAACGCGCTATCGATGACTACGACGCGGTGTTCGAGCCGATCCGTTCGGCACGGCTGCGCGCCAACGGCAACCAGCTCGGTGATCCGGCAAAGGCCGCGACGGCCATACTGACCGCCGTCGAAGCTGCGCAGCCACCCCGCCACCTCCTACTGGGATCCGATGCGCTCCGGCTGATCCGCGCCGGACGCGACGCGGTCGACGCTGACATCGCGGCCTGGGAGTCGTTGTCGCGCAGCACCGATTTCCCCGACGGCCATCAGATTGCGGCGAGTTGACCCGGCGACGAGCGGGCGAACCCCGCAAAGGTGACCTCCGCGAGGCCGCGATCCTGGACGCGGCCGAGGAGTTACTGGGCGCCATCGGCTATGACGCGATGACGATCGCCGACATCGCCGCACGCGCCGGCATCACCCGCGGAGCGCTCTACTTCTATTTCGGATCCAAGCAGGAAGTCATCACCGCGTTGTTCGCCCGCACCGTCGCGGTGCTCCACGAGAAGTCGCGGGCCGCAACCGAGGACGCCGCCAGCGGGGCGAAGGCGATCGATACCGCCATGCGACGGACCGAGGATCTCTGGCGCGAGCACGGCGTCGTCATGCGCACGGCGATCGACCTCGCGGCCACCGTTCCGCAACTCGATGCATTGTGGAAACAGACGGCCGACATCTTCGTCGTTGCGATCACCGCAATACTCGAGCACATGGGTGTGCCGGCCGGTAAGGGGCCCGACAAATCGGCGGCCATCGCTGAGGCTCTGTGCTGGATGATCGAACGCAACTTCTATCAAGCATCCCGAGTGTCGCCCGCCCGCCTGACTCGAGCGCGACAGACCTGTACCGAAATATGGCTACGAGTCGCCTCTTGAGTCGCGCTGTGCCCTGTTGCCGCAGAGAAAGGAGAGCACCGCCAGCCCGCAACTTCGCAGTGTCGCGACGAGACGCCTCTGCCCTGACGGGGGAGAAGAAGGTGTGGCAGCGGCTAGCTGCTCGGTCAAATGTCGGGGTGACCAGACTCGATCACCGGTCGCCGTCGGCCTTCCGCAGCGGATTTGGAACTGGCGATTCGGGGACACCGCTGAGTTTGCGGAGTGTAGCGATGCAAGCTTGAAGTTCTTCGAGAGCCACGCTGGCCGCCTTGGCTCGGAAGAACTTATGCAGTTGGCGCAACGATTCCTTTTGCACGCGCGCACTTCGAGCCGTCACCTGGATGCGTCTGAACCGCCCCCTGCGGGACGGTGGCTGGACCTATAATCTCCGGTTATGAACAAGGTCACGAAAATCTTGTTTACGCTGGTGCTCGCCTTTGCCGTCTCGACGACGTCGGTGAGTTGTGTGCCTCCCTACTGCCCCCTCACCGGCGCCCCGGCCGCCATTTGCTAGTCGGCTGCGGCCGCTGACGGGGTTAACGCCCGCCGCACGGCTCGGTCAGCCGCTCGGCCGGTTGCGGCTGTTTGGGGCAGCCGCTGATCTACCGGAGAAGCGACGCGAGCTTTTTGGCTGTCTCCTTGGCCGAGGCTGGATTCTGTCCGGTGACGAGGTTGCCGTCGACGACGGCGTAGGAGATGAAGGGAAGTTTGGCTTTTTCGTAGAGCGCGCCACGATCCTTGGCTCGTTGCTCCGCGTTGTAGGGAACGAGCTTGTCGACGCGGGCGAGGACCTCTTCTCGCCACGAGAAGCCCGTCATCTTCTTGCCCGCGATCAGGTAGGAGCCGTCGGAAAGCGTGGTGTTGAGAAGTCCGCAGTAGCCGTGGCACACCGAGGCGAGGATGTCCCCGCGTTCGTAGATCTCACGGGTGATGCGTTGCAGCCCAATGCTATCGGGGAAGTCGTACATGACAGCGTGGCCCCCGGTGAAGTAGATCGCGTCGTAGTCGGCTGAGTCGATCTCGTCGGGGCTGCGGGTGTTTTCCAGGAGTGCCATCTTGCCCGGGTCGGCGCGCCAGGCCTTGGCGGTCTTGTCGTAGTTGGGGAACTTTAGCGCTCTGGGCTCCAGCGGGACCTTGCCGCCGGAGGGGCTGACGAGGGTCTGCTCCAAGCCGTGCTCGTCGAAGACGTGCCACGCGTGGGTGACCCGACAGCCATAGGCCGGTCGGGTGCTCGGGCTCGTCGTAGTGGGCCACGTTGGTGACCACGTTCAGGATGCGTTTGGTCGTCGGCGGCCTGCTTTCGTGTGATTGACGGATCGGTGAATCGGCTGCAGCGCTTCCTCCGGGGTACCCGAATCCGCGACGGGATCACCAAAATCAGCTGCGGTGTCACCGTCTCAGACAACTCTCGGGTCTTGCACGGCCGGCCAGATGTTTACAGAATCGCGTCGTGCAGCGCGTCGCGGTCGTGGGGTCCGGCGGAGCGGGTAAGACCACCTTCTGCCGGGAGCTGGGGCGTCGTACCGGTCTTCCCGTAATTCACCTGGATCACCATTACTGGCGTCCGCACTGGACGCCGACCCCGACGGATCAATGGCGAAAGACGGTGGCGGAGCTGGCCGCTGGGGATCGCTGGATCATGGACGGCAACTACCGTAGCTCGCTCGACCTACGCCTGGAGCGGGCCGATGCAGTGATCATCCTTGCGTTCTCACGCTGGCGATGCCTGGTTGGGTTGTTGCGCAGATGGTGGACGAACAGGGGACGGGCGGTGCAAGCCGACGGCTGCCCCGAACGCCTCGATTGGAAGTTCCTGCGATGGGTATGGCGATACCCGATCGACAGCCGACCGCTCCTCGATGCCGCCCTGGTGCGCTATGCCGACACCGTCCGCGTCGTCGAGTTGGCGTCACCCGCCGTCGCGCGATCGTTCTTGCGTGAGTTGCCCGCATAATCCTCAGGCAACGTCGGCTCCGCGAGTCGGCTCCGACCGCGACTGCAAGGTCGTGCATCGGATTCACGCCGAACGCCGCGACGAGCTGGAACCGACCGCCGGGCAACAAAATTGGCGACATCGCCTGATGACGCTGAGGCATGACCCGTTGAAACAAGCCCGCTGACAATCAGGGCTCTTCCGGCGTCACATTCGCCCGTACGCGACGGCGACCATGAGGAAGACCACCGCGGTCAGCAGAACGATCATCGCCAGCGGATCGATGAGGTCGAATATCATCCGATCACCGGCGATCAGCTACTGCCGGCCAGGTGAACGCCGTACGGCACCGCCTTCAGCAGAGTGACGGTGAGCGGGGCACCGTTGGGCAGGATGTAGCTGCGCTGCTCACCCGGACGCGCACCCGCGATCGCGGCGCCCAACGGCGACCGGATCGAATAGACCTCGGTGCCGTCGTACTCGGCGCCGCGCACGCTCAACAGGAACGTTTCGATCTCTCCCGTGTCGTCGTAGCGGATGGTCAACACCATGCCGGGTTCGGCGACCCCGTCATCGGGCGGGTCATCACCGACCACGGCGTTGACCAGCAGGTCATGAATCCGGTGGATGCGCAGCTGCCAGGCACGCTGAACCGCCAGAGAGTTCTCGTCGGTGGCGCTGCCGACGGCACTGGTATCACGCAACTCGCGAAGCGTGGCCAGTTCCCGCTGCAATCGTTCGTGGGCTTGCGGCGAAATCCACGCGGGCTGTGTGCTGGTCATGCCTGTCTCCTCTCGTCAGCCAGGCCGGCGTCAGCGCACCGTTGAATGCCTTGTGGGGAACGGGGTTTCGAGTCTCCTCCCGCGTAGGGCACGACCTTGAGCAACGTCACCACGCGGCCGGTGTCGTTGGGTATCGCGTAGATGCGTTGCTCGCCGGGGCGCGCGCCGGCGATCGACCGCCCCAGCGGTGACGCCATCGAGTACACCTTGACCCGGCCGTCACCACCGTTGCGCCGACCGAGCAGAAACGTCTCCGTCTCGCCGGTCGCGTCGTAGCGAATGGTGAGCACCATGCCGGGTGCGGCGACGGCCTGGGCGGCGCGATCCCCGGATCCCGGGGCGGTCGCCAACAGCTCCTCGAGCTCACGGATTCGGTTGCGGCGCACCGACGGACGCGCAGCACGACCCGGGCGGTAATCCATGAAGTCGTCGGGAAACTCGACACTGCGCTGGGAGCGCAGCGCGGAGAGCTCGTCACGCAGCCCGCGGTGGTACTGCGATGTGGACGAGGCGATCGTGTCGGTGGTCATGCTGGTGAAAATCCTTCCATGAGAAGAGATGTCGTCAGGGACGGGCCGACATACGGCAGCCGTCCCTGACGACGCGGAACCCCTGCGGTCGGGGCGAGTCCCGGAGTTGCTACTTCCCATGGTGGCCGGTCCGCGGGCGCCGCGTTTGCTGGAAACGGACAACGGCGCCGCGGCCCGTTGTCGCGGCCCGACAATGCCGTCGCGCCCGAGTTGCGGCACGTCGACGGCTCGCCGCGGTGGCTTGGACGAAACTTAACCTGTGGCGGTGCTCGTCGGCGTGTCTTCGCCACCATTTACGTGTCGTGGACACAGGGGGAGGTGGGGGAGGTGGACACAGGGGGAGGTGGACGCAGGGGGAGCCGCGTATCCCTACCGCTGGTCGACAAGCCTGTCGAAGTCGCGTTGCCATGCGGCGTAACGCCGTCGATCGAGGGCGGCGCGGGCGGCGGCGAACAAGGCCGCGGCGGGCAAACTCACGGCGCACCAGGACACCACCGCGAACGCCACCGCCTCGTCGAGGGCGGTCCGATCCGGCGGCGTCACCGGCGAACCCGTGTCGTCGACCCAAATCTCAACCGTGTCACCGGCTTTGACATTCAGCGGCGCGATGACATCGCCGGCATGTTCGGCGCCGGCGTACTGCCACCGGGCGGGCACCCTTACCGTCGGGCTGTCAAGATCTCGGCGGGGATGGCTGTCCCCGACGGCCGTCGCGGTCACCGTCCGCCACGTCTGGGACTGCTCGGCGTAGACGCGACTGCGGGATTCGTGGACGGCGGTGCCGATGGTCGCGGCGACGGGCACCGCCGCCAACGAGACCGCGACCGCCAACACGAAGATCAGCGCCTGCACCCGGTCGCTCACGCGTACCAGTGGATTTCGCCCGAACAGGTGCGCCAGCAGGATCCGCGGCAGCGGGATGTGCACGGTCTCCAGTTCCGCCGCGGCGTCACCGCCGCGCCCGCCGGTGAGCCGCTGATGATCGCGACCCTTGGTGGTCATCGGATGCTTCCTGTCAAGCCTGGACATCGCGCGGGGCCCGCACCCGAGCGGGCCATGGACAACCTCATCATCGGGCGGACCGTCGGCGAGCGCGTTGCCCGTGGCGCACAACGGTGGTGCGGCGATTTGTCGGATCCCGACAGCGTCGATGCTCAGTCGGTGTGGATGGCAGCGAGTTCGATCATCATCGCCAGCCGCTTCTTGGAGTCGTCCAACGACAGGTTGGTGATCTCGGCCATCTTGCGCAGCCGGTAGCGCACCGTGTTCTCGTGCACTCCCAGCTGCCTGCCGGCCTCGGCGGGGTCGCCCTGGGCCTGCAGCCAGGCCCGCAGCGTGGCCAGGTAATCGGTGCCGTTGGCGCGGTCATGGCGGCCCAGGTCGGCCACCGGCCCGCGGGTCGGGCACGCCCGGACCGCGCCGCGGCACGCAAACGCTGCAGCAGGATGTCGTCCCACGACTCGTCGTAGGCGGGCGGCGGTGCGGCAGGCGACATCTCGTGCAGTGCCAGACACTCGTCGGCCTCCTGGCGCGCGGCGGCCAGATCGCCAACCTCGGCCACACCACTGATTCCGGCGATCACGGTCAGCCGCTCGGGCAGCGCCGCCCGCAACGCGCCGACCCAGCGCCGCGCCGTCGACGCCTCATCGGCGGGCAGCACGGCGTAGACACTGTTGCCGGCCAGTGCGCTGCGCCCGGGCCGTGACCAGCCGAACCCGGTGGTGGCGCGCTCGAACGCCAACAGCAGCGGGGCATCGCGGTCGGCGCCGACGAAGGCCTGCACCGCGACCACGCGTAAACCGTTGTGCGCCAAGCCCAACCGGCTCGCCACCGTGGCGGCGTCGGCGGTACCCTCCAGCAGCCGGATGACGAGTTCGGATTCGACCTGTCGCTCCAGGTCCGCGCTGGCGCGCGACCGCAGCAGGTGTAAGGCCACCGTGCGCGCCCCGTCCGCCAAGGCGCGCAGCGCCGCCGGCTGCAACGGCGCCTCACACGCCACCCACACAGATCCGATCAACTCCGCGCCGGCTCGCACCGCCACCACCATGCGCCCGGAGAGACCCCGCTCGGCGTCCTCGGCGACGAACAGCGGCTCGTCGGCGACCTGCAGGTGGGCGAATACCCCTCGGGCCTCCAACAGCGCGCGCAACGGCTCGGGCGTCTGCCGTTGCAGGACCGTCTCGACCAAGGCCGGATCGGCCTGGGCCAGCCGCGAGTACGCCAGCACGCCCAGGTGCCGATCCTGGATCACCACCGGGTTGCCGATCCCGTCGGCCAGGCTGTCGGCCAACGCGAAAAGATCCGTTGGGCCACGCCCGGATTCGGTCTCGCGGCCTTCCAGAACCAGACCGTAGACGACCGCGGCCACCGCGCTCCACGACACCGTCGGATCGATCACCAGGACAGCGCCGACGTCGGTGACGCCGTCGAACGTCATCGGCGTCTCATCGTCGCGCAGCACCACCACCGCGGCACGCGCCGACGCCGCCCAGCGCACGGCTTCGTCGAGCGAGCCGGCGCCCACGGCCAGCAGGACGTCGCCCACCACCGGGCGGTCCTCGGGCGTCTCGTGGATGACGACGCTGCGCAGCTCGGTCGACCGGGGCACCGCCGACCACCGCAAGCGGACCCCGTAGCCGCCCAAGACGTTCACCAGGCGGTCCAACGTGATCACGAGCCGGCTCCAACGATGCTCAGAAACTAGAGGCAGATTCCTTCGTATCCTGCCCCCCGAGGTCAGGTGCAACAACTACGCCGGAAAGCCGCCCCGGTGATCGCGTCAAAAAAATCTTGGGGAGAACCTTGCCAGAACACCGAGACGGAGGTAAATAAAAACTGTGTCGCGAGACATAGATAATCGATGGCGGGTAGACGACAGATTGGAGTGTTGGAGGTGACGACCATGTTGGTGCGCAGCGATCCCTTCCGTGACCTCAATCGCTTCACTCGGCAGGTCTCGGGCACCGCGGCGCATCCGTCGGTGATGCCGATGGACGCCTGGCGCGACGGTGAACAGTTCATCGTCGA
Source organism: Mycobacterium sp. MAC_080597_8934 (assembly GCF_000523975.1). Lineage (NCBI taxonomy): Bacteria > Bacillati > Actinomycetota > Actinomycetes > Mycobacteriales > Mycobacteriaceae > Mycobacterium > Mycobacterium sp. MAC_080597_8934. The sequence goes on from NZ_JAOS01000002.1 coordinate 13,963, forward strand.
GTTCGACCTGCCGGGAATCGACGAGCAGTCGTTGGACCTCGACATCGAACGCAACGTGGTGACGGTGCGCGCCGAGCGGCCCGACGTCGATCCGGGGCGCGAGATGCTGGCCACCGAACGGCCGCGCGGCGTGTTCAGCCGCCAGCTCGTGCTCGGCGACAACCTGGACACCGACCGCATCGAGGCGACCTACACCGACGGGGTGTTGCGGTTGCGAATTCCGGTGGCCGAGAAGGCGAAGCCGCGCAAGATCGCGGTCAGCCGGAATGGGCAGGCCGCCGTCAACGCGTGATCGGCCGGTCAGATGCTGACAGAAGGCGGGTTAGTGATGACGCGCTGCAGCACCGTGGCCTCGCCGGCGCCCGGCACAGCCATCCAGGACCAGCAGGCGCCCTTGCTGCTGGACGATCCGCCGGTGGCCACGCTGATCGCCGAGGTCGATGCCATCCTGTGCGCGGCGGCGGAAGCCCTGCTTCGTCGGCCACCGGCGCCACCAGTGGTCGGGTGCGCCCTGCTCGGGCCCCGGTCACCTGGTCGGTCTTGGCAGATACCGGCGCGCCCGCGGACCGGACCCGTGCGCGACGTGTTCGCCGCGGAGCGCGGCCCTCCGCAGCCCATCCCCGATGGGACCGTTAACGCAACGATCCAGGAAAGGCAGGTGATGGCATCACCAACACGATGATCGGGTCAGCCCGCCGGCCGGGCAGCACCGTGGGCGCTACCTCAGTGTGCGAGGAGACGCCATTGCCCAGCAGGCAACTCACCCGGGGGCGGGCGGCCCCACCCTTCGTTGCGCCGCGACGCGGCGGCAAGCTATAGAAGCCTGAAAGCGTTGACAGGCAAAGGTATTCGTTGAGTCGCAAAAGGGAGGGGTAAGAGTCGTGATCGCACAAGCCGTCCCCCACATCGGTGCGCGCAAGTACTCCGGCGCGTTACGCACCGCTGTGCCGGTCGAGGCTGATCCCGCCGACTGGGCAGAACAGCAACAGCTGGTGCCCCTGCCCGACGACGAATATCCGCACCTCGGCGGCGACCGTCGCGTCCTGGTCACCAGCGGTCTCGGCATCGACTGACCGTTGCGGTCCGCCCCGCCCCAGGGCTGCCCTCGGCGGGGCGGACCGGGTCAGCGGCACGCATTTGCATCCAGCGGGATCGGCCGGTCGGTGGGCTGGCCATTGATGTGCTTCAGTTGACATAGATTTTGTGCCACCTGCGCAGGTATTCTTTCCGAGCCAGGAATACCGGGTCATTTCGACAGGGAGAAACCAGTTGACCGGCGATGCGACCGCTCGATCCGCGCGCGGCGTCTACGGCATTTCGGTGGCCGCCGAGCTGTCCGCCACCCCGCCGCAAACGCTGCGGCTGTACGAACGACGGGGACTGCTGACGCCGTCGCGCACCGACGGCGGCACCCGTCGCTACAGCGACGACGATCTCGAGCGCCTCAAGCGGATCAGCGAATTGGTCGGCCAGGGCATCAACCTCGCCGGCATCGCCCGAATACTGCACCTGGAAACCGAAAACAACCAGTTGAAGTCCGACTACACCAGGCTGCAACTGTCCAACGCCAAACTCCGGGATCGATCCAAACCCTCGCCGAGCCGGGCCACCTCCCGTCGCACCGGAGAAAAGCAGACGCCCTGACGGGTTCGCAACCGGTCGGGTGTTCACGTTGCACGCCGAGGCGGTCGCCAACCACGACGCCGAATCATCGGGCGACACAGCGGTCTTCGAGGCCGCCCACGCCGTCGTTTCGCCCCGCCGGAGCGGCTGAGCCGCCGCCCGAAGGGCCGTCGCGCACCCGGCGGCCAACTCCTTGCACTTTCTTGTCATTTCAACGTATTTCGGCCTGCCGATGGTCTACTGTGGTCGAACTCGGTGACGCGGGCGTTGAAGGGTGAGGAAGTACGGGAGAGGCAGACCGATGAAGTGGCTGGCGGCGTGGTGGGGACAACCCGACCATTTCGATTGGCTGACCGGCTATTTGCAAGATCACGGGTTCGGCACGGCCACCCGCCGGGCGATGGCCGTGGTGGGTGCCTCGCTGGTGCTGGTTCCGGCCAACGTGCTGTGGGGCGCCACGCCGTTCTTTCCCGGGCTGACGCTGACGGTCTCGGTGCTGGCCGGCATGGTGGGGCTGGGCATGGCGGTGCTGTGGCTGCACGGGTGGCCCACCCGCCGCCAGTCCGTCGTCTTCGCGCTGACCGGCAGCGTGGCCATCGGCGCCGGCTGCCTGTGGCAAACCGAGCCGCTGGTCGGACTCATGGCATGCTCGGCGCTCTCGGTTACCGGCGGCTACAACGCCTTCTTCCACACCGCCAAGTTCATGGGCCTGAACTTCGGGTTGGCCGGCGCCATCGGGGCGCTGCAGGCGGCCCGGCTGGCCGCGTCCGGCCAGGCGATGCTTGCCTTCACCGGGTATTTCCTGGTCCTCGAGCTCAACGTGATCGTCCCGCTGTCCATCCAGATCGTGGTGCGTGCACTCTGGCTCGACTTGCTGCGCGCCAACCGCGACCCGCTGACCGGGCTGCTGAACCGCAGAGCGTGTAACCGGGCCATCATCGGACGCATGCTCACCGGGGCCAGCCACATGTTTTTGGCCGTGGCCATGGTCGACCTGGACCGGTTCAAGGCGCTCAACGACACGCACGGACACGCCGCCGGCGACGAGGCGCTCATCGCGGTGGCCGGCGCCCTGACCGCGGCCTGCGGCGACACCACCGTGGTCGGCCGCGTCGGCGGCGAGGAATTCCTGGTCGCCGACATCGTGAGCACCGAGCAGCTACCCGGGTGGGGCCACCAACTGTGCGAGGCCGTGGCCGCGCTGGATCCGCCGGTGACCGCCAGCGTCGGCACGGCGACCCTGCCGCTGCGCGACCTCGTGTCCGAATACGCCGAACACGCGTTTCACCAGTTAGTCGCCCAGGCCGACAGCGCCATGTACGAAGCTAAACGCTGCGGCGGCAACCAAACCCGGCACCGGCCCGCCCAGGTCTCTACCTGATCGACACGCGCGCTATTGGTCTGGTCAGCCGGCGCGCCGACGGCTAGAGTTTACACAATTGTTGCTGTAAAAATCGAGGAGCGGGCGGGCAGCCCACCGGCGTCCTGCGGCCATCGGTGCAGACCCGGGCCCGCCGGCCTGTTTCAGTGGCGCAGAGGAGCACCCGATGCCCGGTGGCGCGTTATCCGCGGTCCTGACGCGGCAACATCGCGAAATCGATTCCGCGATCGGGCTTTTCATGAAACCGCGGGATAGGGCGACTGCTGCGCCGAGGCTCACCGCGACCATCCCGGCCCGCTACCGAACGGACGCCCCAGTGAAGCCCGAGCAAAGGAGAAACCGTGCGCGTCGTAGTAGATCGTGATCGCTGTGAGGGCAACGCTTTCTGCGTGAAGATCGCACCCGAGGTGTTCCAACTCGACGACGACGAATACGCCGTGGTCATCGCCGACCCGGTGCCCGCCGAGCAAACGGCGCTGGCCGAGCAGGCGATCGCCGACTGCCCCCGCGCGGCGTTATCGCGCCAGGACTGACCGCGGACCCGGTGAGCTGCCGGCCGGGCCCGGCCGGTCAACCCGGTGACCGCTCGGGTGACGACGCAGGGCGCCCGTCCGAAAGTCCCTGTCGCAGTCCATGATCGATTTGCGCTGGATCGCCCGCCGGTCGCGTCCCGCTGCAGCCGCAACTGAGACCGCCGAACGGATTTGCGGCGCCGCCGGGGTCCGGATCGGCACCGGCAGTCGCCGGCCACGCGGTCGCGACCGCCGCTGCCAGGGCGGCGCCCAGCAGCGGTTTTGCGATGAGCGCCAACGGGTTTCGGTCCCGCCTCGGACGGCCCGAGCGGGGTGGTGCGGGGCTGGGCATGACGATCTCCTTTGTGGTCGACCGGTTTGCGGATCTCGGTACGGCGTGCCGAGTGAGGCGGTGGCTCATCCGATCACCTGCGGAATGAGCGAGACGCGCTGGCCGACCCGGTGCACCGCGCCCTCGGATTCGCGCCCGACCATCCCGCCCAACGGCAGCCGGGACACCGCGGGACCGGGTGACGCCGTGGGCGCCGCGGCCCAACCGCCCGGCACCGGACCGGAGTTGGGCGAGGGCAGCGAGGTGACCGTCGACACCGTTGTGGCCCAACTCGGCGGCACCGACAACGTGCTGGGCGCGCCGGCCTGGCCCACGCTCGCCGAGGCGCCTTGGCCCAGTCCCGCCGGCGGTTCGAGGCTTCCCAATCCGGCGGTGCCCGCTATGCCGGTGCCAGCCTCGGCCCCCAGGATGGAACCGGCGCCCGCTTCGTCCAACGCCAGTCCCTGGTAATCCAGATCGAGGCCGTATAGGTCGATACCTATTCCACCGCCGTCGGCGATCAGACCGGCGCCGTCGGCGCCGTACCCGGCCGCCTCCTCCGCCAAGCCGGCCGCGGCTCCGTCCGCCGCGGGCCCGGCGGCGAGCGCCGACGCCAGTCCCGCGCCGGCGCCGGTGCTCGCGCTTTTGGTCGCACCCTTGCCCGAGGCGCCGGTGAGGCTCGACAGCGAGCTGAATGGCCCGGAGGATCCCAGCGCGGCGCCGGTGCCCATCGCTGTGGGTGACAGACCATTGCCCGGCGTCGACCCGGGTGTCGAAAGGCCTTGCAGCGTCTGGGGAACCGAGGACATCCAGTGCGCTGTCGTGGTGTGCGCGCTGCTGCCCGATTGGACCGCCGCGTGGGCGGCGGCAGCGAGGTGGCCGGCCGCGGCGGGATTCGTCGGTTGCGGTGGGGAAGGCACCGGCGAAAGTGCCGACGCCGACGCCGAATTGGCGGCGTAGCCGTACATCGCGGTCGCGTCCTGGGCCCACATTTCGCTGTACTCGGCTTCGGTGGCCATGATGGCCGGGGTGTTCTGCCCGAAGATGTTGCTCTGGACCAGGGCCAGCAGCCGGGCTCGGTTGGCCGCTATCAGCGGTGGGGGCACCGTCATCGCGTATGCCGCTTCGAAGGCGGATGCCGCCGCGGTGGCCTGTGCGGCGGCCCGACCGCATTGCTCGGCGACCGCCGTCAGCCAGGAGACATAGGGCATCACCGCGCCCGCCATCGACAGCGACGCCGGCCCCAGCCAGGACTCGTTGGTTAGGCCGGCGATCACCGCTCGGTAATTGCCGGCGCCGTCGGCCAGCTCGGCGGCCAGTGACTCCCATCCCGCGGCGGCGGCCAGCAGCGACGCCGGTCCCGGTCCCGAATACATCCGGCCCGAGTTGATCTCGGGTGGTAACGCGCCAAAATCCATGTTCGTACCCATCTTTTGGTTGACGTCTTCAGCCGACTTGCCGCGGCGTGCGCACGCGAACCGGTCAGCGGCTGACGCAGGTGAGGAAAGGTCGGAGTCCCCGACGCGGCACGCGAGGCCGGTCGGGAGTCGAGCTCGGCAGGAGGCTCAGCGGCCGGCCCGCGATGAGCCGTTGCCGAAAGCGGCCAGCCGGTTGCTAGCCCGCCGCGATGGCGTCGCGCGCCACCGAGCGGCGAGGGCGGATCAGCAACGGGCGACGCAGAATTGAATCCGGAGGTTGTGTCCGGCGGGAACCGGGGTGGGCGGGCGAGGAGGTGTATCGACACGCTGCTGCCACCCGATGACACCGGCCGTCGGTGCTACCAGGGAATCGGACGAACGCGGTGTGGAGAACGCGAAAGCGGTTGCGCGATCACGCTTTAGGCCGGGGCTCTTGAACGCCAGGTCATCGTTCACGGTGGAGCCGATCCCCAGCCGGCGTGCCGGAACCGGCTCGTGGTTCAGCCGCGCGGGCCCGGAGGCCAGTTCGGCGGCCGAGGCCACCATCCCGGGTTGCGAGGCGTCGCCTGCCATTTCAACCCGCAAAGCCGCGCAACCGAGGACAGCTGCGACGAGGGTCAGCACGGCAACGATGGCCGACGCGCTCTGCCGTCGTGACCACCGTGCCGGCGTTCGGTCACCAAAAGTCACAGTGCCCCCCACTTTACCAGCCGCGATCTCCTGCCCCGGCCAGCGCGCCGGGGCCGATCAGACCATCCGCGGTCCTCCGAAACCCGGAACGGCGCCCACCGGAATGAGCGCGAACGCGATCGCGAGAACGATGAACAGCCGCAGCGTTCTTGGGGTGGGCGCTTGGTCGATCTCCGCGCGACGGGAGGCGAAGAGGAGGAACACGATCGCGATGTCGAACGCGACGATGGTCAGCCAGCGCGTCCAGTCGTAGCCGGTGAGGAAAACCGGGACGACCAGCAGCAGCCCGGCGGTCACCCAGGTCATCCGGCCGTGCAACGCCGCGATGAACGCGTGCCACGGCACGCCGGAAAGTTCGCCGAGTCCCCACAACGTCGCCACGACGGCAGCGCCGCCGAAGATCAGAGAGACGGTGAGACCGAGTGCTCCGATCTGGCCGACCGCGCGCAGCGCGTCCGAGATTCCGTTGTCGTAGTTCGGCATCACGTTGCGGCATACCCAGTCGTGATAATCGGTCTGACTGGGCGGTCCCTCGATCACAAAGCGCAACAGCGTCTCCGGCGACGTCACCTTCGCGAAGGGGTTGGGCATGAGGCGATGCGGCACGGCGGCACACAGTTCGGCGGCGACGTCGTGACGGCCGAGCACGGCCACCATCGCCGCGGCGAGGACCCCCGGTGTCACGGCCACGAGCGCGCCGAGACGCCGAGCGGATCCCAGCCCGCCGCCGAGGACGACGATCGCCAGCACCGCCCCGAAAGCAAACTGCAGCCCTATCGCCTCGTGCACCAACGTCAGCACCGCGATCGCGCCGCCATACAGCGCGCACCAGCCCATCGCGAGGGCGCGGGAACGCGCCTGCGTCAGCGCCGTGCTGAACAGCGCCAGGGCCGCCCCGCCGAACAGGTCGGGCCGAGCCGAGAACGCCGCGAACGGAACTCCGAAGGGCAGCAACGGAATCAGCATCGCAACCAACAGCCGGCGCTGCGACCGAGGCCCACCGGCGAGCACCACGCCGGCGACCGCCGCCAGACCGCACAAATAAACCGCCGTGGACATCCATCGCACACCGAGACCGACCGCGAAGTAGTGTCCCGGTACCAGGTGAACCAGCTCACCGGCGAGCCCGCGACGGACGAAGCCGTGGGTGTAGTCGGCGGCGTAATACGACATCCAGTACACGTCGAGCGGAACGACCCGTATTGCGCACCACAGCACGAGCGCCGCCCACGCCGCGATCGCGGCGCCGATGCCCACGTACACACGGCGGTGCCGCCGGGCAGGCGGATCCGCCTTGATGCCCAGGCCCACCATCAGTTTCGGCCCTCGTAAACGGTGGTGGCGGACAGCTGCAGGTCGGCCAGCGCGGCACACGCGAGTTCAGGTGTGGCCGTGGCGTTGCCCGCACCGCCTTGGTGGGCGACGACAGTGAGAAACCTGCTGCCGTTGACAACGCCTGTGGCGCAGAATAATTGGCCACCGGCCTGCTCGATGCGGGCCCGGGTGATGCCCTGCTCGACTAGTCGCATGGAGACCTCGGTCGCGTCCGCGCCGTCGATGCGGCCGACGGCGCCGTCCAGGCTCCCGACGTTGGAGCATCCCACCGGCAGTTGGCTGGACGCCATGGCGAGGCCTTCGCCGCGCCGCACCAGCCATCGCGGGATGAACGGGATGAGCGGCAGTCCGGCGAGCATTTCGTTGGGCCGGTGCTGCAGGGATGCCAGCGATCTCTTGACGTCGGCGCGCACATCGGTCAAGTCGTCGGCCACCGCCGCACCGTCGACGGTCAGCGTGATCGAGGTCAGCGCGTTGGCGCGGTCGTCGTCGGGGGCGCGGTCGCTGACCGGAAGTACCACGGTCACGGACTTTCCGTCGGCCAGCACCCTGCCCATCCGGTGCGCCAGGCGGGCGGCGAATGCGACGAACAGCGAATTGCCGCTTCCGTTCAGGGCGCGCGCTCGTGCCTCCCATGCCGCGGCATCGGTGTGGATCGTCACCGACCCGGAGGTGTTCGACGCGTCGTCACGCGGGACGAAGTCCCCGCGCCGCTGCGCCCGCGGTTGAACCCGCCGATCGGGCGAAACCCTGAGCAACAGAAGCAGGGTCGCGATCAGCGCGCGGGTTGCCGACGGCAGGGCGGCAACGGCATCGGCCAGGTCCTCACGCACCGCGCGCCACCGGCTGCGTGAATTCGGTTGTGGATAGCCGAGATCGCGTCGCTCACCCTTGACCGCTTCGGCGACGGCCGTCACCAGACCGAGCCCGTCGACGACGCAGTGTGACGCCACCAGGGTGACCGCCGCGCCGCCGTCGTCCAGCGGCAGCACGCCGAGGTGAAACGTCGGGCCGTGTTCGGGGTCGACGGCGACCCGCGCGCGTCTTTCGAGCCACGCACCGATCTCGCACCGCGGTTGCCGAGGCTCCCACGCGATGTCGGGCGGGCGGCGGTCGAGCACCCAGCGGTGACGCCCGAACGGCAGCGGCGAACGCTCGATGCGGCGTCCGAGCAGGCCGAAGCCGAGGTTGTCATTGAAGGCCCGCAACTCGGCGATGTTCACGTCGCGGTCGTAGATCCAGGTGCATTGCACGGTGCTGCCCTGACCGGTGGCGCGCAGCCGGAGGAAGGCGGCCTGGTCCAGCAGCGCCAGCCTCGCCACTAGCACCCCGCCTCGGCCGCGGCGCGATACCCGCGCACCGCGATCGGCGCGAACACCGCGACCAGAACGCCACTCCACAAACCCGCCTGCCACAGCGGCGACAACACCGGGCCGCCCTGCGCCAGCGCACGCATCGCCTCGATCGTCGGTGAAATCGGCGAATAACGCACCACCGGCTGCAGCCATCCCGGAAACACCTCGGCGGGCGCGACACCGGTGTTGAGGAACAACAGCACCACGCACCCCGCACCCAGCCAGGTCACCATCGCTTTGCCGTCCGCGCGGGCAGCGATGGCGGTGACCAGTGTCGCCATCCCCGCCGAAATCGTCACGGGCACAAGCACGAACGCCAGCATGGCGATCCAGCCGTCGTTGAACCGCAGACCCAGGGCGACCCCGAAGACGGTGAGCACGAACGCGGATGCGACGGTTCGGGCGGCCTCCGCGACCAGCCGGCCCGCCACGGGGCTGGCCCGATGGACCGGCTGCACCCATAACCTGGTCAGCACGCCCGACTCGCGCTCCGACGGCAAAGCCAAACCGGCGCCGATGGTCCCGAAGACCGCGCCGACCACCGCGCACATCGGGACCAACCCGTACAGGCTGTCGTGTCCGGTGACGGCCAGCACCGATTTGCCGACCAGCAGCTTGTAGATGACCAGCAGAAGCGTCGGAAACAACAACGCCTGCACCGCGACGACCGGGTCGCGGCGCCAGCGGCGCAGCAGCCGTCCCGCCTCCGAGGCGCTTTGGCTGACGAATCCCTTCAGGCAGCCCACCCGCGTAACCTCTTGCCGTGCAATGCCTTCGGCCGATTTCCCGACAGGGTTCACACCCACATCACCGGCTGGCGCGGTGTCTCGAGGCGCCTTGCGAACGGCTCGGTGTGCTCGCGACCTGCCCGCGTCGACGCGTCGTTGCATACGCACCGCGACAACACCGAATACCGCGAGCAGGCCGAGGCACCACGTCAATGCCGCCGCCAGACTGCCGCCGGCGACGTGACCGGTCGCAAGGCCGCGCAGCGCCTCGGTGACCTGGGATACCGGTTGGTTGCGAATGAACGGTGCCATCCACGCCGGAAACGATTCCGCCGGAGCGATGCCGGTGGACAACAAGACCAGGACCAGTTGGGGGAGAAGCAGCAACTGGCTCGACGATTCGACGGTGCCGACGCGGGAGCCCAGGGCGTCGGCGCCGAGGCAGACCGCCATCGCGAACACCACAACGATGGTCACGAACAGGACTGCATCCGCCGGGCCGCCCTGCATCCGGAAGCCGAATGACCATCCGGCCGCCATGGTCGCGGCCAGCGCGATGAGCGCGCGTGTCAGGCAGTACAGCATCCGCGCGCCCAGCGGTACCGATGCGGGAAGCGGCAGGGTGCGAAGCCGAGACCCGAAGCCGGACAGCCGGTCTCGGGCGGCGCGGTCGGCCGTGGTCATGGCACCGAACAGCATCGCCTGCACGACGACCACCGGAAGGACGTATTGCGGATAGCTCATCGAGCCGGTGCGGATGAGGCCGCCCAGCACCAGGGTGAATCCCAGGAAGCAGCCCACCGGTGCCAGCGCCGCGAAGAGCAGGTCCGCGTCGCGCCGCGACCCTGACATCGTGCGCAAGGTCAGCGCCACCAGGGCACTCATAGCGAGGCCTCCGGTGCCGGGACGGGTATTACATCACGCATCGCTGCGCGGTCCGGCGTCGCACACCCGGGCGAACTCGGCACGCATCGTCTCGACATAACGCCGGACGGACCCGCGGGCGACGTCGGTGCCCGGGTAGGCGACCACCAACTGAGTCCTGTCGTGCATGCGATTGACCCACATGCACACCGTCTCCGACAGCCGGTTATCGCCCCATACGCCGGCGCGCAGGCCGTCGAAGTAATCGCCGAACGGCAGCTTACGGATGTCGATGTAGGACAGCATCGGGACGGGACGATCCGGAACCTCGATGGGCGTCGACGACGGGCCGGTGGTCTCGAGCAGGTGGTAGTACGGCACGGCGCCGAGGGCGGCGTTGGAATCGAACGAGGCCTGGGCGGCACTGACCACCTCGTCGAATGACGCACCGGCGGTCGGAATCGCCAGCGGCACGAAGCTCGCCAGCCAACCGACGGCGGTGGCGTGCGCGGGGTCCCGCCGGTTGTCGAACGGTGTCAGACCGAAATACGTTGCGGCGCCGGTCAACCGGTGTTCGGTCAGCGCAGCGCAGGCGAACACCCCGCCGCTGAACCGCGCACCCGCGGCACGGCATGCGGCCTCGAACCGCCGGCCCTGCTCGTCATCGATCAGGTCGAACACCTCGATGGCCCCCGGTGTATCGGCGTTCGACTCGCCGAGTTCCAGGGGAAACCTGGGTAGGGCCCCGTTGTTGGCCGCGAGAAAGGCGTGCCACGACCGGATCTCGGGCGACTCCTCGTTCAGGCTTCGGGTATAGGCGTGCTGCCTCGCGCTGTATTCGCGATGGCTGGGCGCGGGCGGCAACGCGAAATGCGTCCTTTGCAACGCGGCGAAGTAGGTTGTCTGGATGTCGAGGAAGATCACGCCGGCCGACATGCCGTCGGCGCGTAGATGGTCGACGGCGATATAGATGGTGAACCGGTCTTGAGCCTGAACGATGCCGAAGGTAAAGCAGTCCCATTGCAACGGGTCGGGCGTATCGAGAAGTAGTTTGCGGATCTGGGGCGGAGCCATCCTTCCGAGATCCGTTGGCGCCAACGTGATCGCCTCCGGTTCGGGAATGACGTAGCGAAGGATTTCGTCGTCGTCGCCGAAGACAAAGCGGTCGTGGTAGGTGTCGTGCCGGCGCAGATGAGTGTTCACCGCCTGCGTCATCGCGTCGATGTCGCAGGTACCGCTGATTTCCCAGGCCCCGATGCACAACCGGGGGATATCACGGCCGCGGCTTACCTGGCGCCGGTAATAGCGCAGATGTTGCGCCTGCTGATAGCTCACCGGGGCGGGGTGGTATTGCGCTTGGGCCGCGCGCCGATAGGTTGCGGCGGTGGGGTACCAGGCTACGACCGTGCCCTCGGCTGTCCAGTCCTCAACCGTGCCCAAAAACATGCGCTAACCCTCATCCGTCAGTGGCGACGCCGGTTCGGATGACCTTAACTGCACCGCGCATGAATTGTTGAGTAAGTCGGGCGCCGGCGCGGTCCGGTTCCGCAGGACCGACAAGTGGCTGACGGTTGCCGTTGACGGCCCCCACGGCGTCAAGCAGCGAAGATAAATGACTCGCCTGCGATCCCGCGGCGCAATCATGAATCCCCCTTCGGGTCGAGTTATCTCCCAGCAAGTTCTCAACCGAATAGGTGCTCGTGTGTGAGGTAGTCGACATCGCGGGTCGGCAGTTCGCGCTTGGATAACACGGAACTACCACGCGAACAAGCATTTATCTCGACGTGATGACCCAACCTGTCGATTCCCACCACAGAGCGAGCGCTATCTTGACGAGACCACATGTGATAGAAAGGCGGGCCTGCCAAAACGGCGCCTCAGTTACCGTATCGTGATGTGTGGCCGTATTGGAATAGTGTCAGTGAAAGATTCCTCGCGCCAATCACGCTGGCAAACAGTCAATCGATTCCCAAAAGTGCCGCGGCAGAGGGTGATACAGCCCGGTTAATACAATGCGCGGCGTGCGAATCCCGGTGCCGCCTGCACGCCGGTAGCAAACTGCGATGCCGGCCGAGTCGACGATGGCGAGCTGCAGGGCTTGCGCCAAGCACCCGCAGCCGGCTCGATCGGTGGCGTGAGCGCCGTCGAAACTCGTGTACCCCAGTGGGTTACGCACCGAGGTGATCCCCCTTGCTCCGGCGGCGTGAATGGTTGGCCAACGGATGGTGACGCTGCAGGGCGCTGTGAGGATGTTCACGTTCCGGCCCGCTGGCGCCGGACCGCGTGCGCAACGGCGTTGGGGCCGCCGACGAAAAGTCCAGCGCAGCAGGGGAAATCTGCGCACGATGACCGCGCGCCGACGCTGCCTCCGCCGAGCTGTGGCCGCGATTGAAAATCTGGCGTGCGTGGTAACAAAAGCAACGTGAGCGAGGCCGGCATGACCCCGGCGTGCCCGATGCCTTCGCAATCCCAAAGGAACCAGATCCCAAAGGAACTCGATGCACTTTGCGGTATTGCCGCCGGAGGTCAACTCCGGCCGCATGTACTCCGGCCCCGGCTCGGGATCGATGCTGGCGGCGGCGTCGGCATGGGACGAGCTGGCCAACGAGCTGCACGTCACGGCCGCCAACATCGAGTCGGTGATCTCGGGGCTCACCAGCGAGCCGTGGCAGGGCCCGTCGGCGGCGGCGGTGACCGCTGCGGCCGCAACACAGGTCGAGTGGCTGACCGCCACCGCCGAGCAGGCGGCGCAGACCGGCGCTCAGCTCAGGGCGGCCGCGACGGCTTACGAGTCGGCCTATGCGATGACGGTGCCACCGTCGGTCGTCGCGGCCAACCGTTCCCGGTTGGCGTCGCTGGTCGCCACCAACCTGCTGGGCCAGAACACGCCGGCGATCGCGGCCACCGAAGTCGCCTACGGCGAAATGTGGGCCCAGGACGTCGCCGCGATGTACGGCTACGCCGGCGCCGCGCAGGCCGCCTCCCGGGTCACGCCGTTCACCCCGCCGCAGCGAACCACCAACGAGGCCGGTATGGGCGCCCAGAACGCCTCGGTCGCCCAGGCCGCCGGCACCTCGGCCGGACACGTCCAGTCGGCGGTGTCGAACAGCAACGCGATGTCCGCCGTGCCCAACGCGCTGCAGAATCTCGCGTCGTCGTCCTCGTCATCCTCGGCGGCATCGGGGCTGAGTGACTTCTCGAGCTTCCTGAACCCGTACAACCTGGTGTCGCTGGGCTCGGCGTTCTTCGGTAACGGCACCGGGCTGATCGGCGTGTCCGGCGCCGCGGGCTTCATTTCCGACGCTGAACACAAGATGACGGAGCCGGGTGCGAAGTCCAAGGCTGTCGCGGCGCCGGAGCGGCTGGAGCCGCCGCCCGGGTCGCGTTCGTCCGGGGCGACGACGGTGTCGGCCGGGATGGGTCGTGCGTCCTCGCTGGGCGGCATGTCGGTTCCGCAGGGCTGGTCCACCGCCGCACCGGAACTGCGCCTCACCGCGCTGCAGGCGCCCGCCGCCGCTGCCGCGCCGCCGGCCGCCCGGGTCCGTTCGGCGAGATGCCGCTGTTCGGTGGTGCGCCGCTGATGGGCCTGCCCGGCCGGGGCGCCGCCGATTCCCGCGACGGCCGCTCGTCCGGGGACGCCGGGACCGCCGGGCGAGGGCGACGTGCGGCGGCGTCGCACGGGCCCGCCGGGGCCGCCCGCACCGCGTCGACCGGCACCACCGCGGAGCTTCGCGAAATCACCGATCTGCTCGGCAAACTCGCCGAACTGCGGGCCACCGGAGCGCTGACCGACACCGAATTCGCCGAACAGAAGCAGCGGCTGCTCGGGGCCCGCTGACCAGCGCGGCTCACAGCTCCGCCTGCTGAAAGGGGCCCTGCGGTCGGTGGCGGTGGAGCAATACATCGCCCGCGCGGACGCGGGCGCGGTAACGGACCGGCTACTTATCGCATTACGCAGCAAGGAGATTGGGTAGTCGATGGTCCCCGGAAGGGCGGGCGTCGGCCGAGGCGGCGACGGGTTGTCCGGCGCCACTGCCGCACGTGGTATCTTGGCCGACGTGAAAATCGGCGTGCGCGCGTATTGGCGCTTTATCGTGGCTCCGGGTGGGGCCCGCGATACCGCGTCCGGTTGACGCACGCGCACGACCGACACCCGGAGCCCAGCAGTGACCACACGGTCGCTGCTTTTCGTTTTTCAGGGCATCGGGAATCAGCGGGCGTGCCCTGGCAGCACAGAAAGGCACCCACCCCCATGTCCCTCACCGAATGCGCCACACCGGCCGTCGATACCTCCGATCACCGGATCGTGTCGTTCCGGGAACTGTCGGCGCCGGCCGCGATTCGCGCCGAACTGCCGCTGACGCCCCGGCGCGCCCGGGCGGTCCAGCGCGACCGCGACGACATCGCGGCCATCCTGGCCGGTGCTGACGACCGGCTGCTCCTGGTGGTCGGCCCCTGCTCGGTGCACGATCCGGTCGCCGCGCTCGACTACGCGCGCCGGCTCGCGCCGATCGCCGCCGAGTTCGCGGATCGGCTGAAGATCGTGATGCGCGTCTACTTCGAAAAGCCGCGCACCACCATCGGCTGGAAGGGACTGATCAACGACCCCGCCATGGACGGCAGCTTCGACGTGGAGCGCGGCATCCGCACCGCGCGTGCGCTGCTGCTCGACATCATCGACGTGGGCATGCCGGTGGGATGTGAATTCCTGGAACCCACCAGCCCGCAGTACATCGCCGACGCCGTCGCGTGGGGCGCGATCGGCGCCCGGACCACCGAATCGCAGGTGCACCGCCAACTGGCGTCGGGGCTGTCGATGCCGATCGGATTCAAGAACGGCACCGACGGCAACGTCCAGGTCGCCATCGACGGCGTCAAGGCCGCGGCGGCGCCGCACCACTTCTTCGGAACCGGCGACGTGGGCCGGGCCGCCGTCGTCGAGACCATGGGCAACCCCGACTGCCACGTGATCCTGCGCGGCGGCACCGCCGGACCCAACTACGACGCCGGCTCGGTGGCCGGCGCCATCGAACGGTTAAGTGCGGCAGGGCTTTCCCCGCGGGTCATGGTCGACTGCTCACACGCCAACTCCGCCAAGGACCATGTGCGGCAAGCCGAAGTCGCCGCCGAACTGATCGCCCGCATCGCCGCCGGCGAGCGCGGGATCGGGGGCCTGATGCTGGAAAGCTTCCTGGTGGCCGGTGCTCAACCGCTCGGCGGCGAACTGACCTACGGCCAATCTGTCACCGATGAGTGCATGGATTTTGCGACCACGGCCCGGTTGCTGGCCGGGTTGTACGCGGCGATGGGCTGACCCCGGCGGCGCGATGATCGACTAGCCGTGCCGAACGTGCACGTGCTGCGAAAAAAGGCGCGGAATTTCGCGATGAGCGCACGTTGGGCGACCCTCAGGGACGCCGATTCCGCGCCGATACCTGGTTCGCGATCGCCTTTTTGTCGATCTTGCCGATCGGCGTGGTGGGCAACGACGGCATCGGGGCCAGGACGTCGGGACGGGCGTGCGCGGCCACACCGCGCTCGTCCAGGTAGCCGTTCAACTCCGCGAGTGACAGCGCCGGGCCCTCGAAAACGACAGCAGCACAGATCTTTTCGCCGAGGTAGGGGTCGGGGAGGGGTACTGCGGCGGCCGAGAAGATCGCCGGGTGGCTCAGCATCTGCTCCTCGAGGTCGGCCGCGGAAATCGTCTCGCCGCCACGGCAGATCACGTCCTTGACCCGTCCGGTCACCACCAGGTAGCCATCATCGCGGACCCGGACCAAATCGCCGCTGCGGAAAAAGCCCTGCGCGTCGAAGCAGCGTTGATTGTCGCGTTCGGCCCGGAAATAACCGTTGAACGTGTACGGTCCGCGGACCAGCAGTTCGCCTTCCTGCCCCGGGGCAACGGGATTGCCCGCCGCGTCGACCACCCGCACCTCGTCGGCGGTCGACAACGGCCGCCCCTGGGTGTGCTCGGTGATCTCCGGTGGATCGTCGAGCCGGGTGTAGTTCAGCAGGCCCTCGGCCATCCCGAACACCTGCTGCAGGCCCGGCGTCAACGCGCTGCGGATCACACGGGCGTCGTCGGCCTCCAACTTGGCGCCGCCGACTTGCAAGAGCCGCAAGGACTTCGGTGGATTGTCCTCCCATTCGCAGGCCTGCGCCCACAGTTTGGCCAGGGCCGGGACCAGGGCGGTCACCGTGACGCCGTGGCGCGCGATGGTGGCAAAGGCCGCCTCGGGGCTGGGGTCGGTGCCGAACACCGTGGTCGCGCCCACCGTCATCGCGCCGAGCAGGCCGGGGCAGGCGAGCGGGAAATTGTGGCCGGCCGACAGCACCGCCAGATAGACGTCGTCGCGGGTGAGCCCGCACAGTTCGGCGCTGGCGGTGGCGTTGAAGACGTAATCGTCGTGGGTGCGCGGGATGAGCTTGGGTGTGCCGGTGGTGCCACCGGAAACCAGAAGCAGCGCAGGCGTTCCCGGATCGACCGGCGTCGCCGGCCGCCCCGCGGGCGCACGCTCGCACAGCTGCGCCCAGGACAGAAACGGCCCCGGGTCGCCGTCGACGATCACGTGGGCGAGCGCTTCATGCTCCTCGACGAGCCCCGCGGCCATCGTTCGATAATCGAAACCCGTTGCGGTGTCGGCGATCAGCAGTGCGGTGGCCTGGCTGAGCGCGGCGAAATGCCCAAGCTCGGCGGCGCGGTGGCCGGGCAGGCACATCACCGGGATCGCCCCCGCCCGTAACAGCGCGAACAGCGCCACCGCGAACTGGCAGCCGTTCGGCAGCTGCAGCAGCACCCGGTCGCCGGGGGCGATACCCGCGTCCGCCAAACCCGCGGCGGCGCGGTTAGCCTGCTCATCGAGGCCCGCGTAGCTGAAACCGGTGCCGCCGGAGGCGTCGAGGACGGCGGTTCGGTCGGGCCACCGCCGGGCCGCGTCGGTCAGGATCGTGTCCAGGGTTCGCCCCGTCCACAAACCGGCCGCCCGGTAGGCGGCGGCGCGCTCGGCGGGAAACGGCACGAACCCGTCGAGGACTCCGGCCGGCGGCGTGGTGTTGGGGCTCATGGCTCCTCTAAGCGGGCTTCGAACGGGGCTAGTAGCGGGGACGCAAGGAGTAAGGATAGGGTAACCAAATCATTTAAGGGCAGCCTGTGCTAATTCAGGGAGGTCTGTGGTGCACGCCCCGGCACGCTCGGAGGACATCCGGGAAGAGGTGGCTGAACTGCTCGGCGTCGATGTCGATGCAGTTCAGCCGGGTAGCAACCTCATCGGCCAGGGCTTGGACTCGATCCGGATCATGACCCTGGCCGGCCGCTGGCGGCGCCAGGGCATCGCCGTCGACTTCGCCACGCTGGCCGAGACGCCCACCATCGAGGCC
Source organism: Mycobacterium sp. MAC_080597_8934 (assembly GCF_000523975.1). Taxonomy (NCBI): domain Bacteria; kingdom Bacillati; phylum Actinomycetota; class Actinomycetes; order Mycobacteriales; family Mycobacteriaceae; genus Mycobacterium; species Mycobacterium sp. MAC_080597_8934. Next base: position 31,577 of record NZ_JAOS01000002.1, read on the forward strand.
TGGGCACAACTGGTCACCGCCGGCCGCCAGGACACCGATTCGGCGGCCCCGCCCGCCGATTCACCCGGGGACCCGTCGGGCGAGAACGAGCCGTTTGCCCTGGCCCCGATGCAGCACGCCATGTGGGTGGGCCGCCAGGACAACCAGCAGCTCGGCGGGGTGGCCGGGCACCTCTACGTGGAGTTCGACGCCGGCCTTCTCGACCCGGGCCGGCTGCGGGCGGCGGCCACCGCGCTGGCCCGTCGCCACCCGATGCTGCGCGTGCGGTTTCTGCCCGACGGCACCCAGCGCATCACCCCAGCGGTGGAATGCGGTGACTTCCCGGTGCACGTCGAGGATCTGCGCGAGCTGGGCACCGACGAGGTCGAGCGGCGGCTCACCGCGCTGCGCGAGGCCAAATCGCACCAGCAGCTCGACGGCGCGGTGTTCGAGCTGACCGTGACCCTGCTGCCGGGTGGGCGGTCGCGGTTGCACGTCGATCTGGACATGCAAGCCGCCGACGCGATGAGCTATCGCACCCTGATGGCCGATCTGGCGGCGCTGTACCGCGGATGCGATCTGCCTGAACTGAGCTACACCTACCGGCAGTACCGCCACGTCGTCGAGGCGCAGGACGCGCAGCCGCAACCGCGCCGGGACGCCGACCGGGACTGGTGGGCACGCCGTCTGCCGGAGCTGCCGGATCCGCCGGCCCTGCCGATCACCGCCGGCCGCGGCGCAAACCGCAGCACCCGGCGCTGGCACTGGCTGGATCCGCAGACCCGCGACGCACTGTTCGCCCGCGCCCAAGCGCGCGGCATCACCCCGGCGATGGCGCTGGCCGCGGGGTTCGCCAACACGCTGGCCCGCTGGTCGTCCAATTCCCGCTTCCTGCTGAATGTTCCGCTGTTCGGGCGCCAGCCCTTGCACCCGGACGTCGACGCGCTGGTCGGCGACTTCACCTCCTCGCTGCTGCTCGACGTCGACCTGGTCGGCGCGCACACCGCGGCGGCGCGCGCTCAGGTGGTGCAGGACGCGATGCGCACGGCCGCCGCCCATTCCGCCTACTCGGGGTTGTCGGTGCTGCGCGACCTGAGCCGTCATCGCGGCACCCAGGTGCTGGCGCCGGTGGTTTTCACCAGCGCGCTGGGACTCGGCGAACTGTTCAGCCCGGAGGTCACCGACCAGTTCGGCACCCCGGCCTGGATCATCTCTCAGGGACCGCAGGTGCTGCTCGACGCCCAGGTCACCGAATTCGACGGCGGCGTGCTGGTGAATTGGGATGTACGGGAAGGGTTTTTCCCACCCGGGGTGATCGACGCCATGTTCGCCTACCACATCGACGAACTGCTGCGGTTGGCCTCCGCCGACGACGCCTGGGACGCGCCGGGACCCGCGGCGCTGCCCGAGGCGCAGCGCGCCGTGCGCGAGGCGATCAACGGGCGCACCGCGCCGCCCAGCGGAGAAGCCTTGCACGACGGGTTCTTCCGGCAAGCCGAGCGGCAGCCGGATGCGCCCGCGGTGTTCGCCGGTTCCGGCGACCTCAGCTACGCGCAGCTGCGCGATCAGGCCCTGGCGGTGGCGGCGGCGCTGTGTGCGGCCGGCGCCGGTGCCGGGGACACCGTCGCGGTGGTCGGCCCGAAAAGCGCCGAGCAGATCCCGGCGGTGCTGGGCATCCTGTCCGTCGGCGCTGCCTATCTGCCGATCGGGGCCGACCAGCCCCGCGACCGCGCCGAGCGCATCCTGCAATCCGGCCGGGTGCGCCTGGCCCTGGTGTGCGGCGGGCGGCAGCTATCGCTGCCGGTGCCCGGGCTGGTCCTTGCCGACGTGCTGGGCGGTGCTCCCGCGGACGCCGAGATCGCCTGCGCGAGAGTCGATCCCGGCGAGCTCGCCTACGTGTTGTTCACCTCGGGGTCGACCGGAGAGCCGAAGGGTGTCGAAGTCACCCACGATGCCGCGATGAACACCGTGGAATTCATCGGCCGCCACTTCGAGATCGGCCCCGCGGATCGATGCCTGGCCCTGTCGACCCTGGAAGGCGACATCTCGGTGATGGACGTGTTCGTCACGTTGCGCACCGGCGGCGCCATCGTGGTGGTCGACGAGGCACAGCGGCGTGACCCCGATGCGTGGGCCCGGCTGATCGACACCCACCGCGTCACGGTGCTGCATTTCATGCCCGGATGGCTGGAGATGCTGGTCGAGGTCGGCCGCGGGCGGCTGTCCTCGGTGCGGGTGGTGCCCACCGGCGGCGACTGGGTGCGGCCCGAGGTGGTGCGCAGGCTGCGGGCCGAAGCGCCCGGCCTGCGGTTCGCCGGCCTCGGCGGGGCGACCGAAACACCGGTGCACAACACGATTTTCGAGGTGACCGAACCGATCCCGGCGGACTGCACGGCGCTGCCGTTCGGCGTCCCGCTGCCCAACAACGTCTGCCGCGTCGTCGGCGACACCGGCGGTGACTGTCCGGATTGGGTGCCCGGGGAGCTCTGGGTGTCCGGGCGCGGCATCGCCCGCGGTTACCGCGGCCGCCCCGATCTCACCGCGCAGCGCTTCGTCGAGCACGACGGCCGAACCTGGTATCGCACCGGCGATTTGGTTCGCTACCGGCCGGACGGAACCCTGGAATTCGTCGGGCGCGCCGACCACCGCGTCAAGATCAGCGGGTACCGCGTCGAGCTGGGTGAGATCGAGTCCGCGCTACGGCGGGTGCCAGGGGTGCGCACGGCGGTGGCCGCCCTGATCGCCGGGGCGGGCGAATCCGACGTGCTGGCCGCCCAAGTGGGCACCGACGACCCCGCCCTGACCGGCGAGCAGGTCCGGCAATACCTCGCCGACCTCGTTCCCGCGCACATGATCCCGCGCCACGTCGAGGTGGTGGAGCGGATCGGCTTCACCGCGGCCGGCAAGCTCGATCGCCGGGCCGTGGCACGCGAATTGCACAGCGTCGTCGGGCAATCGCGCTCGCCCGGCCACCGCGCGGCGTCCACACCGCTGGAAGGTGCGCTGGCGCTGATCCTGGGCGATCTGCTCGGGCGGGACGACGTTGGCGTGGACGACGACTTCTTTGCGCTCGGCGGTGATTCGGTGCTCGCCACCCAGGCGGTGGCGCGAATCCGGGCCTGGCTGGACGCGCCCGACGTCATGGTCGCCGACATCTTCGCCAACCGGACGGTGTCGGCGCTGGCCGCGGTGCTACGTGCCGCCGAGGACGACCCCGACCGGCTCGACCACGTCGCCGAGTTGTATCTGGAGGTGATCGGCATGGATGCTGAATCGGTTCTGGCGGCTACCCGGCAAATTACGAAATCGTAACCGGTGCAATGACATTGAATAACATCGCTACCGTGCCCTCCGCCTTCCCGTCCTGGATCAAGCTGGCCCCGGGCCGCGGCGGCGCGGCGTCAGGGACGGGCGCCACCATAGTGTTCCCGCATGCCGGCGCGGCCGCCGCGAGCTATCGGGTGCTCGCGGCGGCGTTGGCCGCCGGCGCCGACACCTACGTCGTGCAGTACCCGCAGCGGGCCGAGCGCCTCGGCGACCCCGCCCACGAGAGCGTGCATGATCTGGCCGTCGGCCTGTTCCGGGCCGCGCCCTGGCCCGGAGTGGCGCCGCTGACGTTGTTCGGGCACAGCATGGGCGGCGTCGTCGCCTTCGAATTCGCCCGCGTCGCCGAGGCGAACGGAACCCCGGTGCGCAAGCTGTGGGTGTCGGCCGGCCCGCCGCCCTGCGTGGTCGGCGACATGCCCGAACTGCCGACCACCCACGACGGGCTGCTCGCCGACATCGCGGATTTGGGCGGCACCGACCCCGAATTGCTTGCCGACGAAGAATTCTCCGAACTGCTGACCACCGCCGTGCGCGCCGACTACCAAGCCTTCAACGGGTACGACCCCAGCCCCGACGTCCGCATCGGCGCGGACATCCATGTGCTGGGCGGTCATCATGACCACCGCATCGCAACCGGCGTGCTCCGGCAATGGGAGAGGCACACCGCCGGATCCTTTGCCATGTCGCTGTACGACGGCGGGCACTTCTACCTCTACGACCACGTCGAAACGGTCGCGGCGCAGGTGAATGCCGGGTGACGCCGATGTCTGAGAACGGGTTCGATGCCGCCGGCATCGACCCGGTGGTGATCGTGGGGATGGGTGTCGAGGCGCCCGGCGGCATCGAGACCGCCGAAGACTACTGGGAGCTGCTGGCCCACGGCCGCGAGGCGCTGGGCCCTTTCCCCACCGACCGCGGCTGGGCGGTGAGTGAACTGCTCGCCGGATCCCGGCGCAGCGGCTTCAAACAGATTCATGACCGCGGTGGCTTCCTCAGCGGCGCAGCCACTTTCGATCCGGAGTTCTTCGGCATCTCGCCCCGTGAAGCGGTGGTGATGGACCCCCAGCAGCGGGTGGCGCTGCGGGTGGCCTGGCGCGCGCTGGAAAACAGCGGCATCAATCCCGACGACCTCGCCGGAGAGGACGTGGGCTGCTTCGTCGGGGCGTCGGCCACCGGCTACGGACCGGAAATGGCCAGGTTCTCCGAGCACAGCGGTCATCTACTGGCCGGGACGGCGCTCAGCGTCATCTCCGGCCGGATCGCCTACACGCTGGGATTGACCGGTCCGGCACTGACTGTGGACTCCTCGTGCGCCTCGGCCCTGGTGGCGTTTCACGTGGCGGTGCGAGCGCTGCAGAACGGCGACTGCGACCTGGCCCTGGCCGGCGGGGTCAACGTGCTGGGCTCGCCGGGATTCTTCGTCGAGTTCTCCAAACAACACGCCCTCTCCGACGACGGACACTGCCGCCCGTACAGCGCCCAGGCCAGCGGAACCGTGTGGGCCGAGGGAGCGGCAATGTTTGTGCTGCAACGCAAATCAGCGGCGCTGCAAGCCGGCCGGCGGGTCGTGGCCGAGGTGCGCGCCACCGCGATCAACCAGGACGGGCGCAGCGCCGGGCTCAGCGCGCCCAGCGGCGATGCCCAGGTCCGGCTGTTCCGGCGGGCCCTCGGCGAATCCGGGGTCAAGCCCGCCGAAGTTGGCATGATCGAGGGGCACGGCACCGGAACCAGGCTCGGCGACCGCACCGAGTTGCGCTCGCTGGCACAGACATACGGCGACACCGAACCCGGCGCCGGTGCCCTGCTGGGGTCGGTGAAATCCAACCTCGGCCACTCGCTGGCCGCGGCCGGCGCGCTGGGCCTGGCCAAGGTGCTGGTCTCCGCCGAACACGGCGCCGTCCCGCCCACCCTGCACGCCACCGAAGCCAGCGGCGAAATCGACTGGGAACACCAGGGTTTGCGGTTGGCGCAGACGTTGACGCCGTGGCCGGCGATCGACGGGCAGCGCACCGCGGCCGCGTCCGCGTTCGGGATCGCGGGCACCAACGCGCACCTGATCGTCTCCATGCCCGAGGTCGCATGATGCCGACCCACGGCCTGCCGGACGGGCGCATCCCGGTGCTGCTCAGTTCCCACGACCCGGAGCTGATCCGCCGCGACGCCGCGGCGATCCTCGAGTATCTCGACCGCATCGGCGAATCGACCGAAGCGACGGGTGCGGTAGCCGCGACCTTGCTGCGGCTGCGGCGGGTGCGCCGGCACCGCGCCCTGCTGCGCGCGGCGGACCGCGCCGAACTCGCCGCCGGACTGGCGGCGATCGCCCGCGGCGAGGAGCACGCGCTGATCACCCGCTCGGCCCGGACGACGCCGCCGCGGATCGCGTTCGTGTTTCCGGGCAGGGCAATCAATGGCAGGCGATGGGCGCCGACGCCTACCGGCGGCTGCCGGCCTACCGCGAGGCGGCCGATCGGTGCGCGCAGGCGTTCGTCGCCGCCGGGTTCCCTTCCCCGCTCCCGTATCTGGTGAGCCCCGACGAGCAGAGCTGGACCCGTCCCGAGATCCAGGGCGCGCAGTTCACCCATGCGGTCGCCCTGGCCGAAGCGTGGCGCTGCTTCGGGGTGCTGCCCGAAATGGCCATCGGGCACAGCCTCGGTGAGGTGGCGGCGGCGTATGTCGCCGAAGCGATCTCGCTGCCGGATGCCGTCGCGCTGGTGGTCGCCCGCGCGACCGTCGTCGACCGGTTGACCGGCCGCTACGCGATGGCCGTGTTGGGCGCCGGTGCCGCCGACGCCGAGTCGCTGCTGGCCACAACACCCGGCTGGGTGGAGGTTTCGGCGGTCAACGGGCCGGCGTCCACCGTGGTCGCCGGCGACCACGACGCGGTGGCCGCCGCGGTGCGGTTGGCGCAGCAACGGGAGATCTTCGCCCATCAGCTCTTCGTCGACTATCCCGGCCACACCAGCGCGCTGAGACCATTGCGCGCCGCGCTGGCCGAGCTGACCCCGCAATCGGCTTTCCGGGACTCCCCGATACGGTTCATCGGCTCCACCCGCGGCGCCGAGGTGGCGGCGACGACCGACTACGCCAGCTACTGGTATGAAAACCTTTGCAGCACAGTGCGATTCGATCTGGCTGTGCAGTGCGCCCGCAGCTGCGGGGCGGATGCGTTCGTGGAGCTCTCGGCGCATCCCTCGCTGCTGTACCCGCTGTCCGGCATCATCGACGACGAGTCGGCCGTGATCGTCGGCTCGGGGCACCGCGACCGGCCCATCACCGAATCGCTGTCGGCGAGTATGGCCGCCGTCGCGACCGCCGATCCCGGATACCGGTGGTCCGAGACCGTGCCCACCCGCAATCAGCCTGCGCTGCACGGATTCCCGAACGCGCCGATGCGGGCGACCCACCTGTGGGCCGCACCGGACCGCGTCACCGAAGCGGCGCCGCGGCCGAGGCTCACCGTGGCCGTCGAGGATTGGCGGCACACCACGTCCCCGACCACACCGACTGCGGCCGACCTCGGATTCGCCGGTGCGCACCCGATGACCCGGCGGCTCGCCGATGCCGCGGCGGCACAAGGCGGTTGCCGGGTGGTCGCGCCCGGCGAGGCGGAGATCGTGGCCATCGTCGCCCCGGAGCTCGACCAGCTCGACGCCGTCGCCGCCGTCGAGCAGATCGGCGCCCGCGAGGACGCCGGCCTCCCCGATTACCGGGGACTGATCGGTCCGCGATGCCGGGCGGTCTGGCTGCTGACCGTGCGCGCCGAACACGTCGATGGCGATGACGATCAGGCCTGCGTCGCGCAGGCGGCGCTGGCGGCGATGCACCGCAGCATCGGCTTCGAGTTCCCGGACCAGGCCTTCGGGCATGTCGACCTGCCGCACCGCGACGTCGACGCCGCCACCGCGTACGCGATCATCGAGGTTCTGCTCGCGGAGCCGGCCGAGGTTGCGCTGCGCGGCGAGCAGTCGCCGCGACGTCATGTCCGAACCTTCCGCGCGCACCACGAATCCGCCGACCGGCCCCTCGATGACGCCGCCCTGGAGCATGTGGTGATCACCGGCGGCAGCGGCGCCATCGGACTGCACTACGCGCGGTACTGCCTGCAGCGCGGGGCGCGCAACCTCACCCTGTTGAGCCGCAACGGGATCGAGGCGGCCGTGCTGCGTGAACTCACCGGCAGCCACGACGCCCGGGTGTCGGCCCCGCGCTGCGACATCACCGACCGCGCCGCCGTGACCGAGGCCGCCGCCCGATACGCGGGCTCGGGCGCGACGCTGCTGATCCACACCGCGGGCATCGCGCAGGCGCGTTCGCGAACCGATCTCACCGGCGCCGACGTGGCGGCGGTGTGCGCGGCCAAGGTCCGCGGACTGGCGCTGATGGCCGACGTCTGGCCGCTGCGGCCGGACTGCCGAATCCTGGCCTGCTCCTCGGTTTTCGGCGTATGGGGCGGTTACCACCACGCGGCGTACGCGGCCTCCAACCGGATGCTCGACGTGCTGGCAACCCAGCTGCGCGCCCGGGGTCTGGACTGCACGGCCATTCGGTGGGGGCTGTGGCAGGACGCCGGGGTGGTGGCGGGCAGTGAGATCGCCCGCACCGAACGCTCCGGACTGGTGGCGATGGACCCGCGGCGGGCGCTGCAGGCCAGCCTGCACCGGTACGAGTCCGATCCGCTGATCTTCGACGCCGACTTCGACCGGCTGCAGGTGTTCTTCGAAAGCCAGGGAATGCCAATGCCGTTCAGCGATACGCCGGCCCGCGACGACGAAGCGGCCGTCGCCGCCCCGGCGGGCAAACCCCTGGCGGAGCTGGTGCGGGCCGAACTGGCCGCGACGCTGCACGTGGGCGACTCGGTGTCGATCGATCCCAGCGCGTCGCTGATCGACCTCGGCGTGGACTCATTGCTCGCGCTCGATCTGCGCAAGCGGCTGCGCCGCACGGTGGGCAACTCGGTTCCGGTGGCCCGCATGCTCGGCGGCATCACCGTCGCGGAGCTGGTCGACGCGCTGCGCGCCGACGCCACCGGCGGCCCCGTGGTCCCACCAACCATCCAGCGCACCGGCGCCGTCAGCGGTGCGCATCCCTCAAAGCTCGCGATGCTAGAAAGGTTGGACTCCTAGCGTGACAGAAACCACCGGCGCCGGCACCCGCCTCGACGACGAGCGGCTGGAGTTGTTGCGCCGCAAGCTTGCTGAGCGCGGCCTGTCCCGGTCGGCCGGCACGGCCAGGCACGACGAGCCACGCATGTCCGTCGGTCAGCACCGGATGTGGTTCGTGCAGTCGGTCGATCCCGACAGCGCGCTGCTCAACATCTGCGTTTCCTATCGCCTCACCGGCGGCGTCGACACCGGGCGGCTGCACCGCGCGGTCGACGCCGTTGCGGCCCGACACCCGGTCCTGCACACCACGTATGACACCACCGATGAGGGGGACCCGCGGCCGGTGCTCCGCGCGGACCTGCGGCCCGAGTGGGCCGAACACGACCTGTCCGGGCTGACCGAGCAGGCCCGCCGGTTGCGGCTGGATGTGTTGGCCCAGCGGGACTTTCGCCGGCCGTTCGACCTGAGCAAGGATTCGCCGCTGCGCGTCACGGCGGCCCGCCTGGCCGACGACGAGCTGATGCTGTTGATCACCGCCCACCACATCGCCTGGGACGACGGCTCATGGGCGCCGTTTTTCGCCGACCTGACCCGGGCGTACACCGCCCCGGGCGATTTCGATGCCACGCCGGTGGTGCCTGACCTATCGGCGGATCCGACCGCGATCCGCCGGGAAGACCTGGACTATTGGCGTCCGCTGATGGCCGATCTGCCGGAGCCGCTCGAGCTGCCCGGACCTAACGGTTCGGTGGTGCCCAGCACCTGGCGCGCGCAGCGTGCCTTCGCCGAATTGCCGGCGGAGATCGTCGACCGGGCGGCCGCGCTGGCCCGCGAGACGGGCGCCACCCCGTACATGGTGTTGATGGCCGCGTTCGCCGCGCTGGTGCACCGCTACACCGGGTCGACGGACTTCCTCGTCGCCGCCCCGGTGCTCAACCGCGGCGCGGCGACCGAGAACGTCATCGGCTACTACGGCAACACCGTGGTCATCCGGCTGCGACCGCAGTCGCATCAGAGCTTTCGCGAGCTGCTGGCCCAAACCCGCGACGGCGCGGTGGGCGCCTTCGCTCACTCCCGCGCCGACCTGGATTGGCTGGTGCGCGAATCGAATCCGGATCGCCGGCACGGCGCCGACCGGATGACCCGGGTCAGCTTTGGGCAGCGCGAGCCCGATGGCGCCGGCTTCTGCCCGCCCGGCGTGCGTTGTGAACGCGGCGATTTGCGAGGGCATTTCAACCAGCTGCCGCTGAGCCTGATGGTCGAGCTGAACCGCACGCCGGACGGTTCCGGTGGCGGTTTGGTGGAGGCCGAGTATCTGGTCGAGGTGCTCGATCAGCAGTTGGTGGAGCAGATGCTGCGTCACTACCGCACCCTGCTCGACAGCCTGCTGTCCGACCCGGACGCGACGCTGTCGGCATGCGCGCTGATGAGCGACGCGGACGCCGAGTGGCTGCGCGCGGTGTCGACCGGTGAACAATTCATCACCCCGGCCGCCACGTTGTCGGAGTTGGTCAGCCGCCGGGCGGCGCGCACCCCCGACGCCGTTGCCGTCGTCTACGAGGGCCGCACCTACACCTACCGGGACATCGAGGAAGAGTCGAACCGGGTGGCGCACTGGCTCATCGAGCGGGGCGTCGGCACCGAGGACCGGGTCGCGGTGCTGCTGGACAAGTCACCCGAGCTGGTCATCACCGCGCTCGGCGTGCTCAAGGCGGGCGGGGTGTACCTGCCGGTGGACCCCACCTATCCGCAGGACCGGCTGAACTTCATCCTCGGCGACGCCGACGCCAAACTCGTGCTGCGCGAACCGGTTACCGACCTGGCCGACTATCCGGCCACCGCACCTACCGAGTTGCTGCGGCCGCTGACCCCGCAGAACACCGCCTACCTCATCTACACCTCGGGTTCCACCGGGCTGCCCAAGGGCGTTCCGGTGCCGCACGCGCCCATCGCCGAGTACTTCGTCTGGTTCGGCGACGAGTACCGCATCGACGAGACGGACCGGCTGTTGCAGGTCGCATCGCCCAGCTTCGACGTGTCCATCGGAGAGATCTTCGGCACCCTGATCATGGGTGCGCGCCTGGTGATTCCGCGGCCCGACGGGTTGCGTGACATCGGCTACCTCACCGAACTGCTGGCCCGGGAGGGCATCACGTCGATGCACTTCGTGCCGTCGCTGCTGGGGCTGTTTCTGTCGTTGCCCGGGGTCAGCCAGTGGCGCACCCTGCGTCGGGTACCCATCGGCGGCGAGGCGCTGCCCGGCGAGATCGCCGACAAGTTCCACGCCACCTTCGACGCGTCGCTGTACAACTTCTACGGGCCGACCGAGACGGTGGTCAACTGCACCAGCTACCCGGTGGAAGGCGCACAGGGGACCCGGGTGGTGCCCATCGGGCGGCCCAAGATCAACACCCGGGTGTATCTGCTCGACAACGCCCTGCAGCCGGTTCCGCCCGGTGTGATCGGCGAAATCTACATCGCCGGAACACATGTCGCGCACGGATACCACCGCCGGCCGCAGCTGACCGCCGAGCGTTTCGTCGCCGACCCGTTCTCCCGGGGCGGGCGCATGTACCGCTCCGGCGACCTGGCCCGGCGCAACGCCAACGGCGACATCGAGTTCGTCGGCCGCGCCGACGAACAGGTGAAGATCCGCGGCTTCCGCATCGAGCTGGGCGAGATCGCCGCCGCCATCTCGGTCGACCCCAGCGTGGGGCAAGCGGTCGTGCTGGCCATGGACCTGCCCCAGTTGGGCAAGAGCCTGGTGGGATACGTGACACCGGCCCAGGGTGCCGGCACGGAAACCGTTGACGTCGAACGCATCCGGGCCCGGGTGGCGGCCGCGCTGCCGGACTACATGACGCCGGCCGCCTACGTGGTGCTCGACGAGATCCCGATCACCGCGCACCAGAAGATCGACCGCGCCGCGCTGCCGCAGCCGCAGATCGGCGCGGGCACCGAATACCGCGATCCCACGACTCCCACCGAACACCGCATCGCCCAACTGTTTTCCGGACTGCTCGGTCACGAACGGGTGGGCGTCGACGACTCGTTCTTCGATCTGGGTGGCCACTCGCTGGTCGCGACCAAACTGGTCACCGCGATCCGCGCCGAATGCGGGGTCGAGATCGGGATCCGCGACGTGTTCGAGCTGGCGACGGTGGGCCTGTTGGCGGAGCGGGTCGATCAGCTCAGTTCGGGCGAACTGACCGGAACGCGGCCCAAACTGATCGCGACCGCCCACGACGAGCCCCTGCCGCTTTCGGCGTCCCAGCTGCGCAGCTGGTTCGCCTACCGGATGGATGGGCCCAGTCCGGTCAACAACATTCCCTTCGCGGCGAGGCTGACCGGGCCGTGGGACATCGACGCGCTGATCGCGGCCGTCGGCGACGTCGTCGCCCGGCACGAGATCCTGCGCACCCGCTACGTCGAACTCGACGGCGTGCCCTACCAGGTGGTGGGCCCGCCCGGCGTCGAGATCCCGGTGCGCCGCGAGGACGGCCCCGACGACCCCTGGCTGCAGCAGCAGCTCGACGCCGAGCGGCGGCACTGCTTCGAGCTGGACGGCGAATTGCCGATCCGGGTCGCGGTGCTGCGCGTCGCGAACGCGGCCGAGCATGTGCTGTCTCTGGTCGTGCACCACATCGCATCCGACCATTGGTCGGCGGGTGTGCTGTTCGCCGACGTGATGACCGCCTACCGCGCGCGGCGCGGTGGGGAAGCGCCGTCCTGGGCTCCGCTGCGCGTGCAGTACGCCGACTACGCGGCCTGGCAGCGCACGTTTCTCGGTGACGCTGGCGGCCAGGAGTCCGCGGTTGCCGGTGCGCAGCGCGAGTACTGGACCCGGCAGCTGGCCGGGCTGCCGGAGGACACCGGGCTGCGCCCGGACTTCCCGCGCCAGCCGGTGCCCAGCGGGGACGGCGAATCCGTCGACTTCCACATCGACGCGGCCACCAGGGCCAAGCTCGCCGACGTGTGCCGCGAATTGGGCATCACCGAGTTCATGCTGCTGCAAACGGCGGTCGCCGTCGTGCTGCACAAGGCCGGTGGCGGCGTGGACATTCCGCTGGGCACCCCGGTAGCCGGTCGCACCGAAGCCGAATTGGACCAGCTGATTGGCTTTTTCGTCAACATCCTGGTGCTGCGCAACGACCTGGACGGCAACCCGACGTTGCGCGAACTGCTCAAGCGGGCCCGGGAAACCGCGCTGGCCGCCTATGCGCACCAGGACCTGCCGTTCGACCGGGTGGTCGACAGCGTCAGCCCGGTGCGGTCATTGTCGCGCAATCCGCTGTTCCAGGTCGTCGTGCACGTCCGCGATCACCTGTCCGCCACCCGGGTCATCGAGACCGCACCCGTCGGAGGCGACGGCCAGGACACCGTGTGCACGTCGCTGGATCCCGTCTTCGACATGGCGCACGCCGACCTGAGCGTGAACTTCTTCGGCACCGACGGCGCCGGCGACATCGGCTACAACTGCCATCTGATCTTCCGCACCGACCTGTATCGCAGGACCACCATCGAGCGGCTGGCCGGATGGCTGGTCCGGGCCGTCACCGCGTTCGCCGACGACCTCGACCAGACGTTGCGGGACGTCGCGCTGATCGACGCCGGCGAACAACAGCGCATCCTGCGACAGTGGAGCCGCGGCGCGCAGCCGCCACGGGACCGGCCGCGCACCATACCGGAACTGCTGCAAGCCAGCCGGTCGCTGGGGGCCGACCGGATCGCGGTGCGCTGCGGCGCCGAGCACATCGACTACCCTGCGCTGCACCGCCGTTCGGACAACCTGGCCGCGCTGCTCGTCGACAGGGGGGTAGGACCGGGCACGCTGGTCGGGCTGTCCACCCGGCGCAGCATCGAGCTGGTGGTGGCGCTGGTGGCCATCATGAAGGCCGGTGCCGGTTACTTCCCCGTCGATCCCGGATATCCTTCGGCGCGTAAGCAATTCATGCTCGACGACGTGCGGCCACCGGTCGTGGTCGCGACGGTCGAAGCGGTGGACACCATGCCGGGGCTGCCCGGGGTCGAGCTGCTCTCGCTGGACGATCCGCAGGTCCGCGCGCTGGTGGACCGCGACGACGTGGACCCGCGGGCGGGCCGACTGCGACCGCCCCACCCCGACGATCCGATGTATCTGGTGTTCACCTCGGGCTCCACCGGCAAGCCGAAAGGTGCTGTGGGAACGCATCGCTCGATGGCGGCCCGGCTGGATTGGCAGCTGCGGCACTACCCGCCGCGCACCGACGACGTTCGATTGGCGCAGGCCTCCATCACCTTCCTGGAAGGCGGCATGGAGATGCTGGCCGGGCTGGCGGCGGGCGCGACGATGATCCTGGCCGACGACGCCGAACACCGCGACCCCGAGGCGCTCGGGGAGTTGATGCACCGGCATTCGGTCGCCCAGGTGACCGCGGTGCCCAGCCTGGTCTCCGCGCTGCTGGACAGCCGGCCCGATGCGGTGCGCTCGCTGTCGCGGCTGGTGTGCGGCGGCGAGCCGGTCAGCACCTCGCTGCTGCAGCGGCTGGTGTCGGTGTGCGACGAAGCCGACGGCGGCGGCCCCGAGTTGTTGAACAACATCGGCTCGACCGAAACCTCCGGCGCGGTGTCCCGCGGGCCGTTGAGTCCGCCGAATCCGCTTGTCGGGAAACCCGTTCCGGGTGCGCAGGCGTATCTGCTCGACGACGGGCTGCGCCCGGTGCCGGTCGGCGTGGTGGGGGAGCTCTACTACGCCGGCGACCAGCTCGCTCGGGGGTATTGGAAACGTCCCGGCCTGACCGCGGCCCGGTTCGTCGCGAATCCGTTCGGGGCGGAACCCGGTTCGCGCCTGTACCGCAGCGGTGACCTGGCCCGGTGGACCGAGGACGGCCAGCTGGAATTCGTCGGGCGCTCCGACCACCAGGTGCAGGTCCGTGGTTTCCGGGTCGAGTTGGCCGAGGTCGAGGCGGCTCTGGCGGGCGCCGATGGCGTCGCCGCGGCGGCGGCCCGCACCTGGGAGGTGCACGGCGGCACCTCCCTGGCCGGCTACGTGGTGCCGCAACGGCCCATTGCCGACGAGGCCGAGAAGGCGGCGTTCGCCGCACAGGTGCGCGCCGAGATCGCTGCCACCTTGCCGGGCTACATGATGCCGTCGTCGCTGACCGTGCTCGACGCCCTGCCGAAAACCGAATCCGGCAAGCTGAATCGGCCCGGCCTGCCCCGGCCGGCGGTCAGCACCGGCGGCCGGACCGAGCCGGCCCGCACCGACACCGAACGGGCATTGGCCAACGTGTTCGCCGAGCTGCTGTCCACACCCGAGGTCGGGCGGTTCGACGACTTCTTCGCGCTGGGCGGCGACAGCATCCTGTCGGTGCAGCTGGCGTCGCGGGCGCGGGCAGCCGGCCTGCCGGTGAGTCCGCGGATGATCTTCGAGAACCCCACCGTGCAGCAGCTGGCTGCCGCCCTGGATGCGTTGGGAGACAACGATAGTGACGGTCGGCTGGACGATCAGCCGGCCGACACCCGGTTCGAGCCGATGAGCACCTCCGGGTTGTCGGCCTCGGATCTGGCCGCGGTGACCCAGCTTTGGTCGTCGTCGCGGGAAGGCACCGCATGACCGCCGCCGAAACCGATGTCGCCCCCGACATCGAGGATGTGATGGCGCTGAGCCCGCTGCAGGAGGGCTTGTATTCGCTGACCACGCTTGCCGAGTTCGCCGACGGCCAGCCGGCGGACGACCCGTACGTGATCGGGATGGCCGCCGACATCACCGGGACACTCGATGTCGCCCTGCTGCGCGATTGCGCGGAAAAGATGTTGGTGCGCCACCCGAACCTGCGGGCCAGCTTCTTTTCCCGAGGCATCCCGCGGCCGGTGCAGATCGTGCCGTCCCGGGTCGAGCTGCCGTGGCGGTCCGTCACGGCCTCGCCCGCTGAGGTGCCGATGCTGGAAACCGCCGAACGCCGGCGCCCCTTCGATCTCGAGCGCGGGCCGGCCATCCGTTTCCTGCTCATCGAATTACCGGATGCGCATTGGCGTTTGGTGCTGACCGCTCATCACATCGTGATCGACGGCTGGTCGCTGCCGGTGTTCGTCAACGAGCTGATGACCCTGTACCGGGCCGGCGGCGATCGGTCGGCGCTGCCCGCCGCGCCGCGGCCCTATCGCGACTACATCGGTTGGCTGGCCGGCCGCGATCTACAAGCCAGCCAACGGGTTTGGCGCGAACACCTGGCCGGGCTGCCCGGTCCCACCCTGCTGGCCGCCTCGCTCGGCTCGGCCGAGGCGACCGGGGGACAGCGGACTGCGTTGCCGCGCACCACCGAATTGCGGATGCCGGCGGAGGCCACCGCGCGGCTGGCCGCCGAGACCCGGTCCCGCGGCATCACCGTCAACACCCTGATGCAGATGGCGTGGGCGCTGGTGCTGTCCCGGCTGACCGACACCCGCGACGTGGTTTTCGGGGTCACGGTGTCGGGCCGGCCGCCGGAGTTGACCGGTGTGGAGACCATGGTCGGTCTGTTCATCAACACCGTGCCGCTGCGGGTGCGGCTCGACCCCGCCGCGACCGTCGGCGAACAGTGCCGGGCCGTGCAGCGCGACGCCGCGCTGCTGCGTGAGCACAGCTACCTCGGGCATGCCCAGCTGCGCGCCCTCGGCGGGATCGGCGAGATGTTCGACACGCTGCTGGTGTACGAGAACTTCCCGATGGACGGATTGACCGCCGGCGGTGAATTGTCCGCCGGCGGTGCGACATTCCGGCCGTCGGCCCTGCAAACGCTGTCCCACTTCCCGATCGCCGTCGCCGCCCACATGGAAGGCGGCGAACTGGTGGTGCTGATCGAAGTGGTCGACGGCGCGCTCGGTGTCATCCCCGCCGATGCGGTCGGGCGCCGGCTGCTGACCACCGCCGAGCGACTGCTGCGGCACTGGGAGCGCCCGTTGCGTGCCGTCAGCGTCCTGTTCGACGACGAAGCCGCACCGCTGCGCGCCGCCGGGCCCATCGCGCCGCCGTCACCGAAATGCCTGCCCGCCCGATTCGCCGACGTGGTGGCGCAGACACCCGACGCGCCGGCGGTCAGCTGGGCGCAGGGCTCGCTCACCTACCGCGAACTGGACGAGGCGACCAACCGGCTCGCGGCACAACTTGTCGCGCTCGGGGTCGAACCCGAAACACCGGTCGCGATCAAGCTTTCCCGCGGGCCGCGCTACGTCGTCGCGATGCTGGCGGTGCTGAAGGCCGGCGGCATGTGCGTGCCGATGGAGCCGGGAATGCCCGCGCCGCGGGTGAACTCGATTCTGCGCCAGTCCGGCGCCTCGATCGTGCTGGACGAGGAGCGGATCGACGAACTCCTCGAGGCCGGCAGATCCCAGCACGGCGGCTTCGAGCCGCCCGACATCCCGCCGGCCCAGGCCGCCTATGTGGTGTTCACCTCCGGCACGACGGGAGAACCCAAGGGCGTCATCGGAACTCACGGCGCGGTGGGCGCCTACGCCGACGACCACCTCGACCGGGTGTTACGCCCGGCGGCGGCCGCGCTGGGCCGCCCGTTGCGCATCGCCCACGCCTGGTCCTTCGCCTTCGACGCCGCCTGGCAGCCGCTGGTTGCATTGCTCGACGGCCACGGCGTGCACGTCGTCGACGAAGCCACCCAGACCGACGCGGAGGCGCTGGTCGCGCTGATCGCCGAGCACGGCGTCGACATGATCGACACCACCCCGTCGATGTTCGCCCAGCTGCAGGCCTTCGGCCTGCTGAGCGAGGCGCCGCTGACCGTGCTGGCGTTGGGGGGCGAGGCGCTCGGCAGCGCGGCCTGGGCCCGAATCCGCAACGCGTGCAACACCACAACGATGTCGGCGTACAACTGCTACGGCCCGACCGAGACCACCGTCGAGGCGGTGGTGGCCGCCATCGCCGAGCACGCCGAGCCGTCCATCGGGCGGCCCACCCGGCACACCCGCGGCTACGTGCTGGACTCCGAGTTGCGCCCGGTGCCGTGCGGGGCGACCGGCGAGCTGTACCTGGGCGGCGCCCAGCTGGCCCGCGGCTATCTGGGCCGCGCGGGGGAGACCGCGTCCCGGTTCGTCGCCGACCCGTTCGCGGCCTCCGAACGGATGTATCGAACCGGGGACCTGGTGCGCCGGTTGCCCGACGGCTCACTGCAATACGTGGGACGCGCCGACGCCCAGGTGAAGATCCGCGGCCACCGGGTGGAGCCCGGCGAGATCGCGGCCGCACTGGAATCACACCCCGCCGTCCGGCACGCCGGTGTGCTGGTGCGCCACCGCGACGGCGCACCGCGGCTCACCGCCTACGTGGCGACGCACCGGGCCGCACCCGACACGCCGAGCCCGGCCGAGCTGCGCGGCATGCTCAGCGCCCGGCTGCCGCGCTACATGGTGCCGCAGCGCATCATCATGGTCGACGAAATCCCGTTGACCCCCAACGGGAAGCTCGACGAAACCGCGCTGGCCGCCGTGGACAACGCCGAAGCCGTCGACGGCGCGGCCACGCCACAGACCGGCACCGAATCAGCGCTGGCCGAACTGATCGCCGAGCTGCTCGGCCAGCCGCGAGTCGACGTCACCGCGGACTTCCTGGCGCTGGGCCTGGACAGCATCATGGCGCTCTCGGTGGTCCAGGCGGCCCGGGCCCGCGGAATCGCGTTGCGCGCCAGGCTCGTTCTCGACTGCACCAGCATCCGCGAACTTGCCGAAGCGATCGACGCGGAAAGCACGCCCGCCGCGGGCCGAGTGGACGACGGAACGGGCCCGATGCCGTTGCTGCCCAACGGCCGCTGGCTCTACGAACACGGCCAGCCGCGCAGACTGGCCCAAACCGAAGCCATCCGGGTCCCGCAGACGCTGCGCCGCGACCAGTTGGAGACCGCCCTGGCCGGCATCATCGACGGTCACGAGGTGCTGCGCAGCCGGGTGGACCGCGCCACGATGACCCTGGTTGCGGGACCGGCTCCCGACATCGGTAGGGAACTGGAAGAGGTTGCGGTGGTTGGTGATCTGCGCGCGGCGGTGGCCGACCACGCCACCCGGGCGATCGACCGGCTGGACCCCGAACGCGGGGTGCTGCTGAGCGCGGTGTGGCTGCGACCGGCCGACGGGGACGGCGTGCTGCTGCTCACCGCGCACGTCATCGCCCTCGACCCGGCGTCGTGGCGGGTGGTCCTCGGCGAACTCGGCGCCGCCTTGACGGCGGCGGCCACCGGTCACTCGCCGGCGGCCGTCCGGGAGCACACCAGCTACCGCCGCTGGGCGCACGCGCTGACCGCGCGTGCGCACCGGTTGGACACCGTGGGGTTCTGGGCGTCCGAATTGGACGGCGACGACCCCGATCTCGGCGCCCGGCGCGTCGACCCGGCCCGCGACCGCGCCCGCGACCTGCTCGTCCGCAACGTCGCCACCGACGCCGACCTCACCCGCCGGCTCCTGGAGTCGGGTCTGCCGCTGCCCACGCTGCTGGTGGCCGCCACCGCGGCCACCGTGACGCGCTGGCGCCGGCAACGCGGACAATCCACGCCGCCGCCACTGCTGGCCCTCGAAACACACGGCCGCGCAGACAGTTTGGTGGACGGCCCGGGTGCACACACCATCGACACCGGCGACACGGTGGGCCTGCTCAGCTCCATCTACCCGATCCGGGTCGACGCGGCGGACCCGCGACGGGTGGCCGACAAGCTGGCCGCGATCCCCGGCGACGGACTCGACTACGGGCTGCTGCGCTACCTGCGTGACGACACCGCCGAACGGCTCGCCGCCCTCCCGTCGCCGCAACTGCTGCTGAACTACCTGGGCGCCGCCCACACCGACGGCGGCACCGGGCTGACGCTCGAGCGTGAGCTGCTCGCCGGACTGTCACCGATCCCCGAGCCCGACCTGGCCGTGCGCCACGAGCTCACCATCGCGGCGATGGTGCTGACATACGGCGGACAACGGGTGCTGGCCGCGCAGTGGCGCACCCTGCCCGATATTCTCACAGACACGGATATCACTGCGCTGCAAGAGCTTTGGGTCGATTCACTGCGGGAGATGGTGACATGAGCACACTTGCGATCCTGGGCGCGGGAGCCAAGGCGGTGGCGGTGGCCGCCAAGGCTTCGGTGCTGCGCGACATGGGTGTCGAGGTTCCCGACGTGGTCGCGGTGGAACGCATCGGCGTGGCGGCGAACTGGCAGGCCAGCGGCGGCTGGACCGACGGTGCGCACCGGCTGGGTACCAGCCCGGAAAAGGACGTCGGCTTCCCCTACCGCTCGGCGCTGGTGCCGCGCCGCAACGCCGAACTGGACGAGCGGATGACCCGCTACAGTTGGCAGTCCTATCTGATCGCGACGGCGTCGTTCGCCGAATGGATCGACCGCGGCAGGCCGGCGCCGACGCACCGCCGGTGGAGCCAGTATCTGTCCTGGGTGGCCGACCACGTGGGGATGACCGTGGTGCACGGCGAGGTCGAACAACTGGCCGTCACCGGGGACCGCTGGGCGCTGCATACCCACGAAACCACCGTGCACGCCGACGCGTTGATGATCACCGGCCCCGGCCAGGCCGAAAAGTCTTTGCTCCCAGGCAATCCGCGGATGCTGTCCATCGCCCAGTTCTGGGATCGCGCCGCCAACCACGACCGGATCAGGGCCGAGCGGGTCGCGGTGATCGGCGGTGGAGAGACGGCCGCGGCGATGCTCAACGAGTTGTTCCGGCACCGGGTGTCCAGCATCACCGTCATCTCGCCCCAGGCGACGCTGTTCACCCGGGGCGAAGGGTATTTCGAGAACTCGCTGTTCTCCGACCCGACCAACTGGCCGGCCCTGACCCTGGCCGAACGCCGGGATGCGTTGGCCCGCACCGATCGCGGGGTGTTCTCGTCGTCCGTGCAGGAAGCGCTGCTGGCCGACGACCGTATCCACCACCTTCGGGGACGGGTCGCCCACGCGGTGGGCGTGCAGGGACAGATCCGGCTGACGCTGTCCACCAACCGCGGCAGTGAGAACCTGGAGACCGTGCACGGCTTCGACCTGGTGATCGACGGCTCCGGTGCCGACTCGCTTTGGTTCGCACCGCTGTTCAGCCAGGAGGCCCTCGATCTGCTGGAGCTCGGTCTGGGCGGACCCCTGAGCTCGGAGCGGCTGCAGGAGGCGATAGGTTATGACCTGGCCGTCACCGACGTCACCCCCAAGTTGTTCCTACCGAACCTGTCCGGGCTCACCCAGGGGCCCGGGTTCCCCAACCTGAGCTGCCTCGGCTTGCTGTCCGACCGGGTGTTGGGATCGACCCTTGGCCCGACGAAGTATCCCGCGCGAAGGAGACATGATGAGCGCCAACCCCTTTGACGACGACACCGCGACCTTCGTGGTGCTGGTCAACGACGAGGACCAGCACAGCCTGTGGCCGACCTTCGCCGAGACGCCCCCGGGCTGGCGTGTGGTCTTCGGTGCGGCCGGCCGCGCCGACTGCCTGCAGTACGTGGAGCAGAATTGGTCGGATATCCGGCCCAAGAGCCTGATCGAGGCGCTCGCCGGCGAGTAGCCGCCACCGCGAAACGCGGTCCGCGGCCGGAGCGTCGTCGTAACGTGACCAACTCGAGACACAAAATGCCGTGTCGCAAGGCACACTTACACCATCTTCAACCATGAAGACGTGTGACCGCGTGCGGCGCAACCGCAAAACCCCGCCACGGTCCATGCGCATCGAAGGGGGACCTGTGAAAACCGTGAAGTCCATTGCCACGGGCGTGGCGGCGCTGACCGCCATCGGCGGCCCGGCCGCCGGTGTGGCTTCCATGGCAGCGCCGACCGGTCTGCATGACGTGCAGTTGGCGGCGTTCGGAGCGCCGCTGCCGCAAGACCCGCCGCCACCGCCGCCCCTGCCGCCGGGAGCGCCGGGCCAGTTGCCGACGGCGGATCAATTGGCCAACCTCTGCAACCAGGTGACCGATCCGGGCGTGAACTACCGGGAGAAGGCCAACTTGGTGGAAAACGGCGTCAGCCAGAACGAGGGTATGGTGGCCGACCACGACCTGCGGAAGGCCTACCGCAACGGGAACTTCCCCGAGCAGTTCAACGTCACCAACATCGCGCCGGCCGGACCCAACATGGCCCAAGCCGACGTCGGCATCACGGGGCCCAAGTTCGCCGGGCCGGTCAACAAGCACCTGGTGTTCGTCAACCAGGGCGGCAACTGGGTCCTGCAGCACGACGCCGCGATCGCGCTGATCCAGGCGGCCACCGCGATGAACTGACCGACATCGGTAAACCCTTGCCGGACCGCCGAATTCGTGCACACGCAGTGACGGTCATCGACCCCCATGCGCCACCCGTCCAGGGGCGCATGGGGGTTCGGCGTCTTACCGCGCAACCATCGGCTCGCACAGCCCGCGCACAGTTTGCTCATGTCCCCTGCACATCGGCAGGCCGTAACGTATCGGTGCCGAGACACGAATTAGCAGATGCAACGGGGCACCATCCACATCCAACAAAGGGCGACCGGGGTACCACCTGCGCGTCGACATTCGTGCCCACCGAAGGGGGAATCATGAACACCGTCAAAACCATTGCCACCGGCGTGGCGGCGCTGGCCATCGTCGGGGGCGCCGCCGCCGGACTGGCCGCCGCCGCGGCGCCGAGCGCGCCGGGCACCGTGCGGCTCGCCGCCGTCGGCGCACCGCTTCCGCAGGATCCGCCGCCGGCACAGCCGGTCGCGGGCGCCAACGTCCCGACTTCCGACCAGCTCACCGGCCTGCTCAACAGCCTGGCCGACCCGAGTGTTCCGTTCGCGAACAAGAGCAACCTGGTGCAGGGCGGGATCAGCGGTGTGGAAGCGCACGTCGCCGACAAGAAGCTGCAGAAGGCCGCCAAAAATGGTGACCTGCCGCTGTCGTTCGACGTGACCAACATCCAACCGACCGCCTCGGGTGCGGCGACGGCCGACGTTTCGGTGTCCGGTCCCAAGCTGACCTCGCCGGTCACCCAGAACGTCACCTTCGTCAACCAGGGCGGTTGGGTGCTGTCGCGGGCGTCGGCGATGGAGTTGCTGCAGGCCGCCGGTCAGTGATCGGCGCGTAGCGCACCCAGCTCCAGTTTCGCGATGCGGTCCGGATCCGCCAGCACGTCGATCGCGCGGATCCGGCCGCCGCGCACCACGAAACCCATGACCGACGCGGCGCGGCCTGCGACGAAGATGACGGCACCCGCGGCGCCGTTGACCGTCGCGGCGCACGCCTCGCGCTCGGGCCCCGCGTAGCTGCGGGCCAGCTTGGCCACCGCGGCCGCGCCCTGCACCCGAACCGTCGCGGTGGCCGGCCCGAAGTCGCCGCGCAGCACCACGTCGGGATGCAGCACCGACACCAGGCGGTCGAAGTCCCCGCTGCGGCCCGCCGCGAAGAAGGCGTCGACCACCTCGCGCTGCGCGGCCAGGTCGCCGTCCGGGACCGGATCGGCCCGCTCGATGCGTCGGCGCGCCCGGCTGGCCAGCTTGCGGGCCGACTCCGGCGTGCCGTCCACGATCGCGGCGATCTGCGCGAACGGGACGGCGAACACGTCGTGCAGCACGAACGCCAGCCGCTCCGCCGGCGGCAGCGTGTCCAGCACCACGAACAGCGCCATCCCCACCGCGTCGGCCAGCATCGCGCGGTGCTCTGGATCGAACTCGCCGGCCGGCTCCACGATCGGGTCCGGCAGGTGGGCCGCCGGCTCGGCGCCGTCGCGAGTTCGGCGGTCGCGCAACATGTTCAGGCAGATGCGGGCCACCACCGTGGTCAGCCAGGCGTCCAGGTTGGCGATGTCCGCGCCGCCGCTGCGGTCGAGCCGCAGCCAGGCCTCCTGCACGGCGTCCTGGGCGTCATCGATCGAGCCCAGCATGCGGTACGCGAGCGCACCCAGCCGGGGCCGGGCCGCCTCGAACCGGGCCGTCAGGTCCGCCGCGTCCGGGCTCGTCATGGCCGCGGGGTGTCGGGCAGCGCACACACCCGGCTCCCGGAGAACCCGGACGAGGCGATGCCGAGCGCGATGTTGAAGCGGGCGCGCAGGTTGCCCAGCGTGATGACGTGGGTCAGGCCGACCAGTTGTGCGGTGTCGAAGTGCGCGCGCAGCGCGTCGAACAGCTCATCGCTCACCTCGACCGGGGTGCGGCTGATCGCGGTGGCGTATTCCAGGATCAGCTTGTCGACGTCGGAAAAGCATGCGGCGTCGCGGTAGTCGGCCATGGCCAGCAGTTCCTCGTCGGTGATTCCCCATCGCCGGGCGATCTGGGAGCCCAGGTCGATGCAGTATTCGCAGCGCACCGTCGTCGCCGCCTTCAGCTCGGCCAGCGCGCGGTGCCGCGGCGACAGGATGTCCAGCCTGGACTCGGCCTGCTCCAACCTGCCGTAGGCGTTGAGCAGTCTCGGGATATGCGCATACATGCGCAGCGGTTCCAGCATCCCCGCGGTTTCCAGCCCGGTCATCTGGGCGAGCTTGCGCCTGGTGAAGAAGAAGGCGATCCTGGCGCCCAGGCCGGCGTCGCGGTCGGACACTCCCGGCAGCCGTGACATGGCGATCCTCCTGGCAAGTTGTGCTGTTGACCAAGGTCCTCACTAGGTCGACACGCGGCCAGGCCCAAACGTGACCGCGGGTTATCCGGACGGGCCCAACGGCAGGTCCATGTCGTACACCCGGGCGTGCAACACCGTGCGGTTCCGCAGCGCCGCCCGCACCGCGCGGTGCAGCCCGTCCTCGAGATAGGTGATGCCCTTCCACCGCACCGCGTGCGGGAAGAGGTCGCCATAGAAGGTGGAGTCCTCCGACAGCAACCGATCCAGCGCCAGCACCGTTGTGGTGGTGACCAATTCGTCGAGCCGGATCTGCTGCGGCGGGATCTGCGACCAGTCCCGGTAGGACAGGTTGTGCTCGGGATAGGGTTTGCCGTCGCGCACGCCCTTGAAAATCATCGGCGCCTCTTTCCCGACGCGGTCTGGTGGGCCGAGCGTTTCATGCTGGAAAGGCTAGCCGGGACCCCGGTCGTCCGGCGAGCAGACGCGAAAGCACCCGACACGCCGGGCGGCGGGGAGCTTTTGCGTCTGCTCGCGCTTCAACGGTGAGGTCGGGCCCGCTCGAGACCGTAAAATGAACCCAGCTAACGCGGTATCGATGGAGGTGAGGGCCAGTGGGGAGTGCCGATGAGCGTCGCTTCGAGGTGCTGCGCGCCATCGTCGCCGACTTCGTCGCCACCAAGGAGCCGATCGGTTCCAAGACCTTGGTGGAGCGTCACAACCTGGGCGTGTCGTCGGCCACCGTCCGCAACGACATGGCGGTGCTGGAGGCCGAGGGTTACATCACCCAGCCGCACACCAGCTCCGGGCGGGTCCCCACCGAGAAGGGCTACCGCGAATTCGTCGACCGGCTCGACGACGTCAAGCCGCTGTCGGCGGCCGAACGGCGCGCGATCCGGAACTTCATGGAATCGGGTGTCGACCTCGACGACGTGCTGCGCCGCGCGGTGCGGCTGCTCGCGCAGCTGACCCGGCAGGTGGCCATCGTGCAGTACCCGACGTTGTCGTCGTCCACCGTGCGGCACCTCGAGGTGATCGCCCTGACCCCGGCGCGGCTGCTGATGGTCGTCATCACCGACTCTGGCCGGGTGGATCAGCGCATCGTCGAACTCGGCGACGTCATCGACGACCACGAGCTGTCCCGGCTGCGCGAGATGCTCGGGCAGGCGCTGGTCGGCAAGAAGCTGTCCGCCGCGTCGGTCGCGGTGGCCGACCTTGCCGAGCAGCTGCGCAGCCCCGACGGCCTGGGTGACGCGGTGGGCCGGTCGGCCACGGTGTTGCTGGAGTCGCTGGTCGAACACAGCGA
This sequence comes from Mycobacterium sp. MAC_080597_8934, assembly GCF_000523975.1. NCBI lineage: Bacteria > Bacillati > Actinomycetota > Actinomycetes > Mycobacteriales > Mycobacteriaceae > Mycobacterium > Mycobacterium sp. MAC_080597_8934. Next base: position 56,802 of record NZ_JAOS01000002.1, read on the forward strand.
GGAACGCCTGCTGATGGGCGGTACCGCCAACCTGACCCGCAACGCCGCCGATTTCGGCGGCTCGTTGCGTTCCATCCTGGAGGCGCTCGAGGAGCAGGTCGTGGTGCTGCGGTTGCTGGCCGCCCAGCAGGAGGCCGGTAAGGTGACGGTGCGCATCGGCCACGAGACGGCCGCCGAGCAGATGGTGGGCACCTCGATGGTCACCACCGCCTACGGCACCTCCGACACCGTTTACGGGGGAATGGGTGTGCTGGGGCCCACCCGGATGGACTATCCGGGAACTATCGCCAGCGTTGCTGCGGTTGCCATGTATATCGGCGAAGTCCTGGGTGCTCGATGAGCGCGCACCCGCACCGTGGGTAGGCGCGGAAAAGACCAGGTATAGGAGAGGCAAGCGTGGCACGCGACTATTACGGGCTGCTCGGCGTGAGCCGAGGCGCCAGCGATGCGGAGATCAAACGCGCGTACCGCAAGCTGGCGCGCGAACTGCATCCCGACGTCAACCCCGACGAGGCCGCGCAGGCGAAATTCAAGGAGATCAGCGTCGCCTACGAGGTGCTCAGCGACCCGGAGAAACGGCGGATCGTCGACCTGGGCGGTGATCCGCTGGAGGGGGCGGCCGCGGCGGGCGGCGGCTTCGGAGGGTTCGGCGGCCTCGGCGATGTGTTCGAGGCCTTTTTCGGGGGCGGCTTCGGCGGCGGCACCACCTCCCGCGGCCCGATCGGGCGGGTCCGGCCGGGCTCGGATTCGCTGCTGCGGATGCGGCTCGACCTCGAGGAGTGCGCCACCGGGGTGACCAAGCAGGTCACCGTCGACACCGCCGTGCTGTGCGACCGCTGCCACGGCAAGGGCACCAACGGCGACTCCGCCCCGGTGCCATGCGACACCTGCGGCGGCCGCGGCGAGGTGCAGACGGTGCAGCGCTCGCTGCTCGGCCAGGTGATGACGTCCCGGCCGTGCCCGACCTGCCGCGGCGTCGGCGTCGTCATCCCCGACCCGTGCCACCAGTGCATGGGCGACGGCCGGGTGCGGGCCCGCCGCGAGATCAGCGTCAAGATCCCCGCCGGGGTGGGTGACGGCATGCGGGTGCGGCTGGCCGCCCAGGGCGAGGTGGGTCCCGGCGGTGGCCCGGCCGGTGACCTCTACGTCGAGGTGCACGAACAGCCCCACGACGTCTTCGTCCGCGAGGGCGACGACCTGCACTGCACGGTGTCGGTGCCGATGGTCGACGCGGCGCTGGGCGCCACCGTCACCGTCGACGCCATCCTGGACGGCGTCAGCGAAATCACCATTCCGCCCGGCACCCAACCGGGTTCGGTCATCACGCTGCGCGGCCACGGCATGCCGCACCTGCGGTCGGGCACCCGCGGCGATCTGCACGTGCACGTCGAGGTGGTGGTGCCCAGCCGGCTGGACGCCCGCGACACCGAGCTGCTGCGCGAATTCAAGGCCCGCCGCGGCCGCGACGTCCCCGAGGTCCGCTCCACCCACGCCGGCGGCGGATTGTTCAGCCGGCTGCGCGAAACCTTCACCGGGCGCTAGCCCGACGCCGCGCGGGCCCCGCCATGGTCGCGACGCTGTTCTACACCGACGAGCTGCCCGACGCCGGCTCGCTGGCCGTGCTGGGCGGCGACGAGGGGTTTCACGCCGCCACCGTCCGGCGGATCCGCCCCGGGGAACGCCTGGTGCTCGGCGACGGCGCCGGCGGGCTGGCCCGCTGCGAGGTGGAGCACGCCGGGCGCGACGGGCTGCGGGCGCGGGTGCTCGAACGCTGGACCGTGGCGCCGCCGAACCCGCCGGTGACCGTGGTACAGGCCCTGCCGAAGTCCGAGCGCTCGGAGCTGGCTGTCGAACTGGCCACCGAGGCCGGCGCGGATGGGTTCCTGGCCTGGCAGGCCGCCCGGTGTGTGGCCAATTGGCACGGCCCGCGGGTGGACAAGGGTTTGCGCCGCTGGCGGGCGGTCGCCAAGGCGGCGGCCCGCCAGTCCCGCCGGCCGCACATTCCCACCGTCGACGGGGTGCTGTCCACCGCGTCGCTGACGTCGCGGATCCGCGACGAGGTGGCCGCCGGCGCGGTGGTGCTGGCCCTGCACGAGTCGGCCACCGACCGGCTTACGGATGTGCCTGTGGCACAGGCGAAGTCGCTGTTCCTGGTGATCGGCCCCGAAGGCGGTATCGCCGACGACGAGCTCGCCGCCCTGCGGCAGGCGGGCGCGCTGAGCGTCCGGCTGGGCCCCCAGGTGCTGCGCACGTCGACGGCCGCCGCGGTGGCGCTGGGCGCGCTCGGGGTGCTGACCCCGCGCTGGGACGACGCCGCGAGCCCGTAATTTCGTCGCACTTTGGCCGCAGAAACGCAGGTCGGCCAACGACCGGGCCGCCCGGTGCGCCGCCTGAACATTGGGGCCAGCGTCGCGGCGGCGGTAGGATTAAAACGCCAGAAATCGCCGCGATCGGCCAGAACTTCAGAAGGCAGGCATCGAAAACCACGTGACGCCCCGCGACACCAGCGCTGCTGACGCAGCCGGAGCCCTCCAGGCCGACGCTCAAGTTCGCATCAGCATCGATGTTCCGCCCGACATCGTCATGGGCCTGCTGGGTTCGGCAGACGAGAACCTGCGCGCCCTGGAACGCAGCGTGATCGCCGACCTGCACGTGCGCGGCAACGCCATCACCATCTCCGGTGAGTCCGCCGATGTCGCCCGCGCCGAACGGGTGATCTCCGAGCTCGTCGCGATCGTCGCCAACGGCCAGGTGCTGACGCCGGAGGTGGTCCGGCACAGCGTCGCCATGCTGGCCGGCACCGACAACGAGTCACCGGCCGAGGTACTGACGCTGGACATCTTGTCCCGGCGCGGCAAGACGATCCGGCCCAAGACCCTCAACCAGAAGCGCTACGTCGACGCCATCGACGCCAACACCATCGTGTTCGGGGTCGGCCCGGCCGGCACCGGCAAGACCTATCTGGCGATGGCCAAGGCGGTCAACGCGTTGCAGACCAAACAGGTCAGCCGCATCATCTTGACCCGGCCGGCGGTGGAAGCCGGTGAGCGCCTTGGCTTTCTGCCGGGCACGCTGAGCGAGAAGATCGACCCGTATCTGCGGCCGCTGTATGACGCCCTGTACGACATGATGGACCCCGAGGTGATCCCGAAGCTGATGTCGGCCGGGGTCATCGAGGTGGCGCCGCTGGCCTACATGCGCGGCCGCACCCTGAATTCGGCGTTCATCGTGCTCGACGAGGCCCAGAACACCACCGCCGAGCAGATGAAGATGTTCCTCACCCGGCTGGGTTTCGGGTCCAAGATCGTCGTCACCGGCGACATCACCCAGGTCGACCTGCCCGGCGGCGCCACGTCGGGCCTGCGCTCGGCGATGGAGATCCTGGACCGCGTCGACGACATCCACGTCGCCGAGCTGACCAGCGTGGACGTGGTGCGCCACCGGCTGGTGTCGGAGATCGTCGACGCCTATGCGAAGTTTGAAGAGCCCGGCCTGACCATGAACCGGGCGGCGCGACGGGCGTCGGGCTCGCGCGGTCGTCGATGATGGTGTGCGGTGAGCGGGATCTATGAGCATTGAGGTGTCCAACGAGTCGGGTATCGACGTCTCCGAAGCCGAGCTGATCAGCGTCGCACGGTTCGTCATCGCCAAGATGGACGTCAATCCGGCGGCCGAGCTGTCCATGGTGCTGCTGGACACCGCGGCGATGGCCGATCTGCACATGCGCTGGATGGACCTGCCCGGGCCGACCGACGTGATGAGCTTCCCGATGGACGAGCTGGAGCCGGGCGGCCGCCCGGATGCCCCGGAGCCGGGGCCCGCGATGCTGGGCGACATCGTGCTGTGCCCGGAATTCGCCGCCGATCAGGCGGCCGCGGCCGGGCACAGCCTGGGGCACGAGTTGGCGCTGCTGACCATCCACGGGGTGCTGCATCTGCTCGGCTACGACCACGGCGAGCCGGACGAGGAAAAGGAGATGTTCGCCCTCCAGGACCGGTTGCTCGAGGAATGGGTGGCCGATCAGGTGGAGGCCTACCACCAGGACCGCCAGCAGGAGCGCGACCGCCGATTGCTGGACAAGTCAAGGTATTTCGACAACTGATGCCCGCAAAATTGAGCCGACTCCGGATTCTGGCGGCCGCCGCGATCGCTTTCGCGCCGTTGTCGGTGGTGGTCGACGGCCCGGTGGCGCAGGCGGCGCCGTGTGCCGGCGCCGGGTCGAACCCGGTCTCCTGCCAGCACTGCATGTTCTACGTGAACGCCTACCACACCGCCAACGTGTGCAACGAGGACCGGCGGGGGGTGCAGGGCCCGCCGAGCAACGCGCCCACCCGGCCCCCGGAAGTGCCGGTGCCGGCTTACGAGCCGCCCCCGATCCCGGTGCCGGTGCAAAGCCCGCTGGTGTTGCCGCCGCCCAACGCGGGCCAGGGCGCCGTGCCGGTGCTCGAGATCAATCCGCCCGGGCCCGACGCGCCGCGCGACGCCCCCGTGGTGGCACCGCCCCGCGGCCTGGATGCGCCGTCGCTGGCGATCGCCGCGGCCAAGGCCGCCCCGGTGACCCGCGTCGACCCGGCCAACCCGCCCAAATCGCCCACCCAGGTGGACTTCAACCAGCAGGTGCAGAACGTGGTGGCCGCGCACCGGGAAAACGTCGACGTGCTCAAGGTCGACGAGCAACGGCTGATCCGCCCCCGCCACTGGGACTACATCGATTACGACGACGCCTACCGCCGCCCCACCCTCTACAACCCGCTCAATTCGGCGGTCACCTTCCGCTACTTCTACAACGGCGCCTACCAGCAGGCCTACCTGGCGCGCGGCGCGCGGATGGTGCTCGACGCCGCGACGGTCGGCGTGGTCCCGTTCACCGCGGTCGGCGACAGCTATGTGGCCGCGGGCAGCTTCTACGGCGGCGGATCGATCCCGCTGAACGGCTACAACGGCCCCCCGCCGCCGGACTACAAGCCGCCGGCGCCGCCGAAGCTGTACGAGAACGTGACGGCCTTCATCCCCGCCAAGGGTGAGACCGTCGAAGTCGGCCACGTGGCGGTGGTGGGTCACGACGGCAGCCAACCCGCGGGCAGCCAGGACACCTTCCTGCTCGACGACTCCACCCTGGCCTGGGGCCAGATCGACAACTCCAGCAGCGCCCCGGCCCAGATCCGGGTGATCAAGACCCAACCGCTGCCGGGCGCCGGGCCGACCGACGACGGCGGCTTTTTGGTGCTGCTGGCGGTCCACCACCAGGAGCCCGGTCAGCCCAGGCAGTCCGGGTGGGGTCTGGCGCTGCGGTTCGGGGGCTTCGCGGTGGTGGTGGGCGTGATCGCCTGGCTGCTGGCCCGCCGGAGCCGGTCCGAGGAGCAGAACGCCGATTCATGACCGGCTGGTCTGAGTTGCTGGGTGCGGTGGCGTTGATCGCCTTGGGCGGCCTGTTCGCGGCGATCGATGCGGCCATCAGCACGGTGTCGCTGGCCCGGGTGCAGGAGCTGGTGCGTGACGAGCGGCCCGGCGCGGTGGCGCTGTCCAAGGTGATGTCCGAGCGGCCCCGCTACATCAACCTGGTGGTGCTGCTGCGGATCACCTGCGAGATCACCGCGACCGTGCTGCTGGTGGTGTTTCTCTACGACAACTTCGGGCTCAGGTGGGGGCTGTTCGGCGCCGCCGCCATCATGGTGGTGACCAGTTTCGTGGTCATGGGGGTGGGTCCGCGCACCCTGGGCCGTCAGAACGCCTATTCCATCGCGTTGACGACAGTTCTTCCGCTGCAAGTCATTTCATGGCTGCTGATGCCGATCAGCCGGTTGCTGGTGGTGCTGGGTAATGCGGTCACTCCCGGCCGGGGGTTGCGCAACGGGCCGTTTGCCTCCGAGATCGAGCTGCGCGAGGTCGTCGACCTGGCCCAGCAACGCGGCGTGGTCGCCGCCGAGGAACGCCGCATGATCCAGTCGGTGTTCGAACTCGGTGACACCCCGGCCCGTGAGGTGATGGTGCCGCGAACCGAGATGATCTGGATCGAGAGCGACAAATCGGCGAGCCAGGCGATCAACCTGGCGGTGCGCAGCGGGCACTCGCGCATCCCGGTGATCGGCGAGAACGTCGACGACATCGTCGGGGTGGTGTACCTCAAAGACCTTGTGCAGCAGGCGCTCTTACCCGGCGGCAGCGGCCGGGCCACACCGGTGTCGCAGGTGATGCGGCCCGCCGTCTTCGTGCCGGACTCCAAGCCGCTGGATGCGTTGCTGCGGGAGATGCAGCGCGACCGGAACCACATGGCGCTGCTGGTCGACGAGTACGGGGCGATCGCCGGGCTGGTCAGCATCGAAGACGTGCTGGAGGAGATCGTCGGCGAGATCGCCGACGAATACGACCAGGCCGAGACCGCACCGATAGAAGACCTGGGCGACAAGCGGTTCCGCGTGTCGGCGCGGCTGCCCATCGAAGACCTCGGCGAGCTCTACGGCGTGGAGTTCGACGACGATCTCGACGTCGACACGGTGGGCGGCCTGCTCGCCCTGGAGCTGGGTCGGGTGCCGCTGCCCGGCGCCGAGGTGATATCGCACGGCTTGCGGCTGCACGCCGAAGGCGGCACCGATCACCGCGGCCGGGTGCGGGTGGGCACCGTGCTGCTCAGCCCGGTCGAATCCGACGGGTCACCCGACGGTGAGGAACCCGAGCATCATGACTGAATTCCGTTCCGGCTTCGTGTGTTTGGTCGGGCGCCCCAACACCGGGAAGTCCACGCTGACCAACGCGCTGGTCGGCACCAAGGTCGCGATCACCTCGATGCGGCCCCAGACCACCCGGCACACCATCCGCGGCATCGTGCACCGGGAGGACTTCCAGATCATTCTGGTGGACACGCCGGGTCTGCACCGTCCCCGCACCTTGCTGGGCAAGCGGCTCAACGACTTGGTGCGCGACACCTACGCCGAGGTCGACGTGATCGGGCTGTGCATCCCGGCCGACGAGGCGATCGGCCCGGGTGACCGCTGGATCGTCGAGCAGATCCGCGCCACCGCGCCGAAGACGACGCTGGTCGCCATCGTCACCAAGATCGACAAGGTACCCAAGGACCGGGTGGCCGCGCAGTTGGTCGCGGTCAGCGAATTGGTCGGCGACTCAGCCGAGATCGTTCCGGTCTCGGCGGTGACCGGGGCGCAGGTCGACATCGTGATCGACGTGCTCGCCGCGGCGCTGCCGCCCGGCCCGGCCTACTACCCCGACGGGGAGCTGACCGACGAGCCCGAGGAGGTGCTGATGGCCGAGCTCATCCGGGAGGCCGCCCTCGAGGGTGTTCGCGACGAGCTGCCGCATTCGCTGGCGGTGGTCATCGACGAGGTCAATCCCCGGGAGGACCGCGACGATCTGATCGACGTGCACGCGCTGCTCTACGTCGAACGCGACAGCCAGAAGGGCATCATCATCGGCAAAGGGGGCGCGCGGCTGCGCGAAGTCGGCACCGCCGCGCGCGCCCAGATCGAGAAGCTGCTCGGCACCAAGGTGTATCTCGACCTGCGCGTCAAGGTCGCCAAGAACTGGCAAAGCGATCCCAAACAGCTTGGCAGGCTGGGCTTTTAGCGGGATTTGGTCGGTACGCGCAATCCTGGCCGGTGCGCGGCCGCGACTGCACCCGAACGGACCGGGCGGGCTGCGGGCATCGCTGGGGGCCGACGTGCCGGTGGACGAGGTGACCGGCGAGGTGCGCCAGTTGCTCGGGTGAAGCCTCAGGCGAGCACCCGGATGGTCTGCAGCGACGGATCGGCCGCGTCGGGCAGGTTCATCCCCGCGGCCACACCGGAGCAAAGGTAGTCCAGCACAGCATCATTGAGCCGCTCGCCGGGGACGACGGCGGGGATGCCCGGGGGATAGGGCGTGATCTGTTCGGCGGCGATCCGGCCGGCGGCGGTTTTGGTCGGCACCTCCTGCACCCGCCCGAAAAACGCGTCGCGCGGCAATTCGACCGTCTCCAACTGCATTTCGGCCGGCGACGGCAGCGCGATCCGGGGGGCGGGGTCGAAGTCCTGCGCCGCGGTGCGCCACGCCCGCAGCGCATCGGTGAGACGGCCCAGCGTCTCCTTGTCGTCGGCCATGGACAAGGTGGCCAGGATGCGGCGGTGGTCGCTCATGCCCACGTCGATGCGCGCGTGCTCGCGCAGCCAGTCGGCGGCCTGATAACCCGATGTGCCGGTGCCGCATACGTCGATCAGCACCTGCATGCGGTCCAGGTCGTGGGACGCCTGCACGCCCAGCAGCTCGTCGTCGAGCACCTCCACATCGGGAATGAGCTCGATCTCGTCGCGCACCTGCCGCGCCAAATCCAATGCGGCGCCGAGCAATTGGTGACCGTGCTGCACCATCTGCCGGCGCCAGCCATCCATCGCCGCGTAGATCAGGACGTTGGGGCTGGTGGTCATCAGCAGATCCGCGCACGCCGAGAGGCGGTCCCGGTCGATGAGGTCGCCCTGGACGTGGAACACCGAGCCCTGCTCGAAACCGGCGCCCATCTTGTGCACGCTGACCACGCACACGTCGGCGCCGGCATCCATCGCCCAGGTCGGCAGGTCCTCGTGGAACGGCAGGTGCGCCCCCCACGCCTCGTCGAGGATCAACGGCTTGCCCCGCCGATGACACACCTCGGCGATGCCGGCGATGTCGGCGCAGGTGCCGTACGGGCTGGGGCTGACGACCAGCGCACCGGCGGCATCGGGATGCTTGTCCCAGGCCTCTTCGACCTGCTGCGGCGAGGCGGATGAGAAAAGTGGCGCTCGGCGTCCCAGCGGGGAGTGATCCAGCGCGGCTGCACCCCGGAGAAGATCAGCCCCGCCACGATCGACTTGTGGCTGTCCCGGCCGACCAGCAGGCTGCCCGGCCACCGGCCACCGCCATCATCGCCGCGCGCACCGACAGGGAGCTGCCGCAGGTGGAGAACCAGGCGATCTCGGCGCCGACGGCCTCGGCCGTCAGGTCCTCCGCGCGCTGCAGGTAGCCGTTGCTGGTGCGACGGTCGTCGAGCCCGCCGCTGGCCAGCACGTCGTCGAGAAAGGGCTCGCGGCCCAGCACCGCGAGGACCCGATCGTCGGTGCCGCGGCCCTGCCGGTGCCCGGGCGGCGCGAACCCGTACCGGTTCTTGTCGCGATAGTCGGCCAGCGCGTTGAGCAAAGGTGCGTCGGATTGGTCCATTGCGCTCGGATACCCCGGTTGTGCACGGCCGACTCGCCGCGGCCGGCCGCCGGCGCGCTCGTCGCGGGCGGCCGTCACCCGGTGGGCGCGGGCTGGCCGGGGGCGGGGGGAGTGTCGGCGCTCTGGTCCCACCAGGGCTGCGGCTGTTTGCTCGCCCACCCGGACACCGCCTCCAACTCGGCGGCCAGCGAGATCAGCATGCCCTCGCTGTTGGCCGGGCCCATCAGCTGCACGCCGATCGGCAGGCCGTCGGAGGTGAAGCCGGCCGGAACGTTGATGGACGGCCAGCCCAGCACGTTCCACGGGAAGGTCAGCGGGCACGCCGCGATCATGGCGCGGTCAGTGCCGAAGCCGCTGAGCCGGTCGAAGGCGCGGGCCAGCGGCGGGGGTTGCGCGGTGGTCGGCGCCAGCACCACGTCGACGATGTCGAAGATCGAGCCCACCCGGCGCTGGTCGGCGGCCTCGTGGCGGCGGGCGCTGCGCAGGATCGCCTGTCCCAGCAGATGACCCAGCCGCAAGTTGGCCACCGTGCGAGGGTCCAGAACCACGCCGTCGCCCAACCGCTCCTCCCAGTCCCGCAGGCCGGCGGTGGAGCGGGCGAGAAAATCCCACGACAGCCGCATGCCGTAGTCCGGGTTGCCCGGCACCACGGTGTGGCCCAGCAGCTCGAGTTGCTTGCCCACCGCACGGGTCGCGGCCAGGATCTCCGGATGCAGCTTCGGCCGGAACCCTGTGTAGGGGAACCGGGTCGACAGCGCGATGTTCAACGGCCCGGGCGCCTTGCCCACATAGTCGGAGGCGGTGATCGGGGGCGGTTTGTGCCGGTCGCCGTCGACGTTGCCGGACGCCGCGTCGAGCACCAACGCCGCGTCGGCCACCGTGCGGGCCAGCACGCCGTTGACCGTGATCCCGTTGAACGCCTCCGGCAGCGGCCAGGTCGAGATGCGTCCGCGCTGCGGCTTGATGCCCACCAGGTGCGTCCACGCCGCCGGGATGCGGATGCTGCCGGCGCCGTCGGACCCGATGGCCGCGGTCACCAGGCCCGCGGCCACCGCCGCGGCGCTGCCGCCCGACGATCCGCCCGGGGTGTGCCGGCGCGACCAGGGATTGCGGGTGTGCCCGAAGCCCGGTCCGCTGGTGAACGGCCATTGCCCGAGTTCACAGGTGTTGGTTTTGCCGACGATCACCGCGCCGGCGGCCTTGAGGCGGCGAACCACCTCGGCATCGTGCGTGGCGGGCGGCACCGAGCCCTCGGTGCCGAAGGCGGTGGGCACGCCGGCAATGTCGACGTCGTCCTTGACGGCGATCGGAATGCCCAGCAGCGGGGCGGTGTCCCCGGCCGCGCGGCGCCGATCGGCCTCGGCGGCGTCGGCCAGCGCCGACTCGGTGAGCACCACCCGGAAGGCGTTCAGCGTGGGCTGGCTGGCATGGATGGCGTGCAGCGAGCGACCCACCAGTGTGGTGGAACTCACCGACCGGCTGGCCAGCTGATACAGCAGGTCAGTCAGGGTGGGCAGGCGCCGGTTGCCGGATCCAGAACCCGAGCCGGAAAGCGCCCCGGAACCCGACTCAGAAGCGCCAATCACGGGGTACGAGACTAACGGCGCGGATCCCCGCAATGTCGCGGCGGGGTGCAAAACTATTGGGATGCGGCTGTATCGAGACCGAGCTGTTGTGCTGCGCCAGCACAAGCTCGGCGAAGCCGACCGGATCGTCACCCTGTTGACCCGGGACCACGGGCTGGTTCGCGCGGTGGCCAAGGGGGTACGCCGCACCCGCAGCAAATTCGGCGCGCGGCTGGAGCCGTTCGCCCATATCGACGCGCAGTTGCATCCGGGCCGCAACCTCGACATCGTCACCCAGGTCGTCTCGATCGACGCGTTCGCCACCGACATCGTCAGCGATTACGGCCGCTACACCTGCGCGTGCGCGATGCTGGAAACCGCCGAACGCCTCGCCGGTGAGGAGCGCGCCCCCGCCCCGGCCCTGCACGGGCTCACGGTGAGCGCGTTGCGGGCGGTGGCCGACGGCCGCCGGTCCCGGGACCTGCTGCTGGACGCCTACCTGTTGCGCGCGATGGGCATCGCCGGATGGGCGCCGGCGCTGACCGAGTGCGCCCGCTGCGCCACCCCCGGCCCGCATCGGGCGTTCCACGTCGGCGCCGGCGGCAGCGTGTGCCCGCACTGCCGCCCGGCCGGTTCGACGACACCGCCTCCCGGCGTGCTGGACCTGATGTCGGCGTTGCACGACGGCGACTGGGAGTTCGCCGAGCAGACGCCGCAATCGCACCGCAACTACGTCAGCGGCCTGGTGGCCGCGCACCTGCAATGGCATCTGGAGCGCCAGCTCAAGACGTTGCCGCTCGTCGAGCGGACCTATCACATCGACCGCACCATCGCCGACCAGCGCGCCACGCTGATCGGGCAGGATATGGACTGTGGTTAGAGCCGAGCGCGCCCCGAAGTCGACCGGCTTCCCGCAGCTGCCCCCGGCGCCCGACGACTACCCGGTGTTCCCGGACAAGTCGACGTGGCCGGTGGTCTTCCCCGAGTTGCCGCCGTCGCCCGGCGGCGGGCCGAGCCGGCCGCCGCAGCACATCTCCAAGGCGGCAGCGCCGCGCATCCCCGCGGACCGACTGCCCAACCACGTGGCCATCGTGATGGACGGCAACGGCCGCTGGGCCACCGAACGGGGCATGTCACGCACCGACGGCCACAAGGCCGGCGAGGCGGTGGTCATCGACATCGTCTGCGGCGCAATCGAAATCGGCATCAAGTGGCTCAGCCTGTACGCCTTTTCCACCGAGAACTGGAAGCGGTCCCCCGAAGAGGTCCGGTTTTTGATGGGCTTCAACCGCGACGTGGTGCGGATGCGACGGGTGAACCTGAACACGATAGGGGTCAAGATCCGCTGGGTGGGTTCGCGGCCCCGGCTGTGGCGCAGCGTGATCAACGAATTGGCGATCGCCGAGGAGATGACCAAGCGCAACGACGTCATCACCGTCAACTACTGCGTCAACTACGGGGGCAGGGCCGAAATTGCCGAGGCCACAAAGGAAATCGCCCGGCTGGCCGCCGCCGGCCGGTTGAACCCCGAGCGCATCACCGAGTCCACCGTGGCGCATCACCTGCAACGGCCCGACATCCCCGATGTGGACCTGTTCTTGCGGACCTCGGGGGAGCAGCGGTCCAGCAACTTCATGTTGTGGCAGGCCGCCTACGCCGAATACATCTTCCAGGACAAGTTGTGGCCCGACTACGACCGCCGCGATCTGTGGGCCGCCTGCCAGGAATACGCTTCCCGCAACCGCAGATTCGGGAGCGCATAATGTCCTCGCTGCAAGAGCGTCTGGCATCGGTGCTGCGCGAGGTGCTGCCGTCGCAGGAGGAATCCGACGGCGCGCTGACCGTCCACCACCAGGGCACCATCGCCTCGCTGCGGGTGGTCAACATCGCCGAGGACCTCGACCTGGTGTCGCTCACCCAGATCCTGGCCTGGGACCTGCCGCTGACCAAGAAGGTCAGCGACCACGTGGCCAGGCAGGCCCGGGATGCCAACTTCGGCAGCGTGAGCGTGGTCGAGAAGGTCAACAAGACTGCGGTGCAGCGCAATTCGGGCAAGAACACCGCCAAGCTCGCCGACGTGATGCTGCGCTACAACTTTCCCGGCGCCGGCCTGACCGACGACGCGCTGCGCACCCTGGTGTTGCTGGTGCTCGATACCGGCGCCCGGATCCGTCACACCCTGACCGATTGAGTCCTTCCCGCCTGCCGAGCGTGAAGCTAGTTTCACGCTCGACCGCGAACGTGAAACTAGCGTCACGTTCGGCGCGGTTTACCGGCACTCCGAGCAGGTGCCGAAGATTTCGATGGTGTGGCTGACGTCGGAGAAACCGTGCTTGGCGGCCACCGCGGTGGCCCACTCCTCGACCTCGTGATCGCCCACCTCGATGGTGGACCCGCAACTGCGGCACACCAGGTGGTGGTGATGGTGCTCGGAACATCGGCGGTACACCGACTCGCCGGTGTCGGTGCGCAGCGTGTCGATCAGGCCCGCGGCGGCCATCGACTGCAGCGTGCGGTAGACGGTGGTCAGCCCGATGTTCTCGCCACGGCGGCGCAGCTCGTCGTGCAGCTCCTGGGCGGAGCGGAAGTCGTCGACGGTCTCCAGCAGGGTGGAGATCGCGGCACGCTGCCGGGTGGAGCGGACACTGACTCCTGCCCCGTCGCCGGACGGCGTCATGGGCGCGGCTCTTCGCCGGCGTGGGCGACGGCGTCGACCACGATGTGCGCGAGGTGATGATCGGCGAGCCGGTAGAGCACCTCGCGTCCGGACCGCTCCCCGGCGACCACACCGGCCGCCTTGAGGATCTTCAGGTGCTGGCTGACCAGCGGCTGGGGCACCCCGAGCGCGTCGACCAGCTCGTGCACGCAGCGATGGGACTGGCGCAACTGCAGCACGATCGCGATCCGCACCGGCGCCGCCAGCGCCCGCAACAGCTCGCCGGCGGCGTCGAGGATGTCCCGCGGCGGCGGGACGGGGTAGTCGGCCGGACCGGGGTGGCCCGCGGCGGCGAGCCCGTCGTGGTCGTGGGCGGGCAGGCCCGGCTCCGGTCCCATGTCGCCGTCGGTGGCTGCCGGCATCGAAGCAGGTGAGGGGGACATCGTCATGGGAGCGGCATCACCTCGAGAATTGCCAGGTAGTGGGAAAGCATCCGCCGTTGAGTATCGCGACCGGCCGGCTTCCACTGTCACATGCATGATGACGCATGTCAAAGGTGGCGGGGCCGATCGCTACCATGACTGATGCTCTGCGCACCGCGGTCGATCGCCGCGCGTGCCCGCCCGAACCCGGAAAGGGAGTGCACCGCCTCGTGGCGTCCGTCATCGACACCGTAGTGAACCTGGCCAAACGGCGCGGCTTCGTCTATCCCTCGGGGGAGATCTACGGTGGCACCCGCTCGGCCTGGGACTACGGCCCGCTGGGCGTGGAGTTCAAGGAGAACATCAAGCGGCAATGGTGGCGCTCGGTGGTCACCGCCCGCGAGGACGTCGTCGGCCTGGATTCGTCGATCATCCTGCCCCGCCAGGTGTGGGTGGCCTCCGGCCATGTCGAGGTCTTCCACGACCCGCTGGTCGAGTCGTTGATCACCCACAAGCGCTACCGCGCCGACCATCTCATCGAGGCCTACGAGGCCAAACACGGCCACCCGCCGCCCAACGGGCTGGCCGACATCCGCGACCCGGACACCGGCGAACCCGGCCGGTGGACCGAACCGCGCGAGTTCAACATGATGCTCAAGACCTACCTCGGACCCATCGAGACCGAGGAAGGCCTGCACTATCTGCGCCCGGAGACCGCGCAGGGTATTTTCGTCAACTTCGCCAACGTGGTGACGACCGCACGCAAGAAGCCGCCGTTCGGTATCGGCCAGATCGGCAAGAGCTTTCGCAACGAGATCACCCCGGGCAACTTCATTTTCCGCACCCGCGAGTTCGAGCAAATGGAAATGGAGTTCTTCGTCGAGCCCTCGACCGCCAAGGAATGGCATCAGTATTGGATCGACACCCGGCTGCAATGGTATGTCGAATTGGGTATCGATCCGCAGAACCTGCGGCTGTTCGAGCATCCCGCCGACAAGCTGTCGCACTACTCCGACCGCACCGTCGACATCGAGTACAAGTTCGGCTTCGCCGGTAACCCGTGGGGCGAGCTGGAGGGGGTCGCCAACCGCACGGACTTCGACTTGTCCACGCACTCAAAGCATTCCGGGGTCGACCTGTCCTTCTACGACCAGGCCACCGACTCCCGCTACATCCCGTACGTGATCGAGCCGGCGGCCGGCCTGACCCGGTCGTTCATGGCCTTTCTGATCGACGCCTACGTCGAGGACGAGGCGCCGAATGCCAAGGGCAAGATGGAAAAGCGCACCGTGTTGCGGCTGGACCCGCGGCTGGCTCCGGTCAAGGCGGCGGTGCTTCCGCTGTCGCGGCACGCCGACCTGAGTCCCAAGGCCCGCGACCTGGCGGCCGAGCTGCGCCGGTTCTGGAATATCGAATTCGACGACGCGGGCGCCATCGGCCGGCGGTATCGGCGCCAGGACGAGATCGGCACACCGTTTTGCGTGACGGTGGATTTCGACTCGCTGGAGGACAACGCCGTGACGGTGCGCCGGCGCGACGACATGTCCCAGGAGCGGATCGGCATGGACGCCGTGGCCGACTACCTGTCGGCGCGGCTCAAGGGCTGCTAGCGCCGTCGTCGCCGACGCCTCCGCAGGACCGGATTCGGGAAATAAGGTTTGCGTAAATTCCGGCTTCCAACGCTAAGGGTGCCTTAGGATCTGCTCTGGGGCATAAGTCGATAACTAGTCGCCATGGGCGGATGTCGGGCCGTCCGTTGCAGGAGCCGTTAACTCGGCCGGTTGGGGTTGCGAATGATTCCCGCGTTTGTGTTCTTCCCTCCCGAGATCAACTCGGCCCTGATTGCGGGAGGCGCGGGCTCCGGACCCCTATTCGAGGCGGCCTCGGCCTGGGACGGGCTGGCCGCCGAATTGTCGTCGTCGGCGTCGTCATTCCAAACCGTGGTGACGGATTTGGCGGCGGGTCCGTGGATGGGGCCGTCGTCGGTGGCCATGACCGCGGCCGCTGCGCCCTATGTGCAGTGGCTGATCATCGCAGCGGCCCAGGCGGAAGTGGCCGCGTTGCAGGCCCGGCTGGCGGCGCTGGCCTTCGAGGGGGCGTTGGTGGCGACGGTCCCGCTGCCGGCGGTGCTGGCCAATCGGGCCAGGCTGCTGGTGTTGATCGCGACGAATTTCTTCGGCCAGAACACGGCGGCGATCGCGCAGACCGAGCTCGAGTACGTCGAGATGTGGTTGCGGGACGTGGCCGCCATGCTCGGGTATCACGCCGGCGCGCAATCGGCGGCGCAGGCCCTGCCGGCGTTCACGGTGCCCCCCGCCGGCCTGGGCGGCGGCGCGGCGTCCGCGGGCCTGGGCGGCCTGGCCGGGTTGGTGAGCGCACCGCTGAGCTTCGCGTCGCAGTTCTTCGAGGGCCTGTCCTCGCTGGGAACGGCGTTCGCCACCCAGCTGCAGTCCGTGTTGGCGGCGCTGCCGCCGGCGGTGTCGTCGCTGACCTCGTTGATCACCTCGACGCCAGTGGCGACGTTGACATCGGTGGCGCAGGCCGGGATGTATCCGGCCACCGCGCTGATGACGCCCATGGTGACGCTGGCCCAAAGCACCGCCCCGGCGGCGGCGCCGGCGGCGACACCCGCGCCGGCGCTGGTGAACACCGCCAAGATGCCCGTCGAGACCCCGCATGCCGCCGCCAACCCATTGGCCGACCTGCAGCCGCTGGCCGGTGGCGGGCTGGGCGCCCTGGGGGTGGCCTCGGCGGGCCTGGGCACCGCGCGGTTCGTCGGGGCGATGGCAGTCCCGCCGACCTGGCAGGGGTCGATGCCGGCGTACATCGCCACCCCCGCGATGTCGGGCGCGCCCGGCGCGGCGCCGATGACGGCGGCGACAACGGGTTCGACCGGTTCGAGCAGCGGCGTGCCGGTGACCGCGATGGCGGTGGGGGACAAGAAGCCCGAGGGCGAGGACCGCGCGACCCGGGCGGAGGTGGTGCGGTCCCGGCCGAAGGTGGTGCCCCGAAACCGGCCCGGATAACGCCGCGCGGTGCCGCTGTGGCAGATGTGCATGAAGTGCATTGCGGCGCGAATTCGGAATTCTTCGGCCGGCGCGAAAACCGCGCACCGGCAAAGCCGAATTCGTCCGCCGTGTCGGTCAAACCGGAGCCCGGCGCCCGCTGCCCGCGGTGTCCCTGCCTCGCCCCGCAAGACGTCCCCGCGGTCGCCGGCCCGTCCGGCGCTCGGGGTTGCCCCGACCCCGCACGCCGTTCCCGGGCAGCGGAACCCCGTGCACGGCAAGGGTTTTAGCGCTGCCGGCGCGTACGAGGGATTAGCGCGGGCACCGGTCGGCGGCGTGTCGCGCTGCGACGGTGCACCGCCCGGGGCCGGACGGCGGCGGCCGATGCCGTTCGCCACACGCGTAACGTAAGGAAAATCAGCAATTCCCGCATATTCTCTTCAGTTTGTCTTACGATGTGAACCGGTTGGTGTAAATAGGTTCGCCACAGCGTCCGAACGCTTCGATCGGCTGTGGAAGGGGGCAGGGGTGCTGTTGCCTCTTGGTTCGCCGTTGCCGGATGACACGGTGTCGGCAGTACGCGGTGAGTCAGGCGTGCTGGGTGGCTTGTCGGTCCCACTCAAATGGGGCGTGGCCGTTCCACCCGACGACTACGACCACTGGGCGCCGAAGCCGGAAGCGAGCGCCGAGGCCGTCGAGGAGACGGCCGAGATGCCCCGCCCGACCGCGGTCGCCGACGGGGTCTGGAGCGGGTGGGACGGCGAAGCCGTACCGCGCACCGCGGGCGTTATACCGCATTCCCCGGCCGCCGGCTGAGCCCCGCTAGCACCGAAAGTCCCTGCGGGGGCTGGTTTCTGGTCGCTCAGAATCGGCCGCCGCCACCCAGGACACCGCCGCCGGAGGAACTCGTGCTGCCGCCGAACGACGCCGGGCTCCAGCCGCCGAACCCGCCGCGCATGCCCGAGCTCAGCAGGTCGCCGATGATGATGCCGCCGAGCATCGCGCCCATGTCACCGCCCCCGCCGCGCGGATAGGCGCGTCGCGCCGCTTGCACGTCGCCGTTGGCCAGCGACTGGGCCTCGGCGGCCAGCGTCGACGCCGCGTTGGCGTGCGCGATCGCATCGGCCGGGTCCGTCGCCCGCCTGTCCGCCGCGGCGTGCAAGTGCCGTTGCGCCTCGGCCAGCCGGGTGCGGGCCTCCGGCCCGATGCTGCCCCGGCGGGTGTCGATGTAGTCGGAGACCGCCCGCACCCGCGATTGCGCGGTGAACAGCGCCTGCTCCAGCGACCGGGCGAGTCGCTCGGCGGCGGCCCGCTCCTGAGCCACGGCGGCCAGCACCGCGTTGAGGCCCGCGTCGGCCTTGGTCAGCTGCCCGAACGCGCCCAGCGGATCGTCGGGCGCACCGGCGCGTGCGCCCTCGACGGCCCTGGTGGCCGCGTCGCGCGCGGCGGCCAACTCGGCGGCGTGGCCGGATTTGGTGTCGCGGGTGGCGGCCAGTAACTCCGCGGCGCGCTTGATGTCGTTTTCGATATCGGCCATCGCCGAAGGCAATTGGTCGATCGCGTGCCGGATGTCACCGGCCGCGTGGTCCACCGCGTCGAGTAGCGACCGGGCCTGCCCGAGCGCCGACTCGGCGGCGCGCACCGCGTCCACCAATCGGCCTTGCTGTCCGCTGACGGCCTGGCCGGCGAGCTCGCGGGCGGTGCCGATGTTGCGGTCGGCGAACGCCAGCCGCTCCTTGGCCGCCGTGACATTGCCGGACACCGAAGTCAGTGCGGCAGCGCTGAACTCGTTGTGCAGCGCCGCCAGCTGTTGCTCGGCCGGGCCGATGCGGGCGGTCAGTTCGACGTACTGCTGCGTCAGCCCGTCCAGCCGCGACGGGGCGTTGATCACCAGATCGCGCAGGCCCTCGAAGGCCTCGGTCTGCGATTCCAGTTCGCGGTCGGCGCGCGCCGCCGACACGATCACCTGGGTGAGCAGCTCGCGGCGCTGCGCGGGTGTCTCCGGCATGCCGTCATCCAATTGCTGGCGCACCGTAAACGCTTGGGAGAGAGCGGCTTTGGCGTTGGTGACGGCCTGGGTGAACGGTTGGGTGCGCTGGTCGCCGAATTCGGCGACGGCCAGGTCCAGTTCGTTGGCGCTGGTGCGCAACGCGTTGTCGACGTCGACCACCAGCGCGCGGGACAGGTCGTCGAGTGTCGGCAGCGGCAGCGCGGCCAGCGCGTCGAGGTCGGTGGGGTCGAGGCGGCGCGCCGCGGCCAATGCGGCGGCCCGGCGGCGCCGCCCGCGATAACGCATGACCAGCAGCAGACCCATCACCGCGACGAGAAGGGCCGCCAGCGTCGCCAGCAGGATCACCCGGCCCGACGAGCCGGGCGCGGTGTCGAGCCCGGTGGCCGCGGCCACCGCCGCGCCGCTCCAGTCGCCGTCGTGCAGGGCGGGTTCGATCTTGTTGTGCCGCAAGGCGTCGACTCGACTCTGGTTGACGCCCCTGATGGTGGGCGGCACCAGGAAGGCGTAGGCGCGGTCGGTGGTGGCGACGGCCAGCAGCGCGTCGTAGTCGCCCAGGTCGCTGGTGCGCAGGGTGTCTTGTGCCCACCGGGTCGCGGTCTGCCCGGAGAAGGTGTCGACGTAGACCACCCACAGCCGGATGTGGCGGTCGGTGTAGAGCTTGTCGACGGCGGTGGTGATCGCCTTACGGCCGGAATCCGATAGCACTCCGGCGGTGTCGGTGAGGTAGTCGGACAAGCGCAGTGGTGGTTGCGCGCCGGCCGGCGGTGCCAGCAGACCCGCGCTGAGGCCGACCGTGAGGAGCGCGGCGAGCACGGCGAGCAGGCGAGCTGTGCGCATAGGGTCAATCTAGCCCCGCGACGATTCGGGCCGGAGGGCCCGATGAGGAGTGGGGCAATCGAACACAGCCCCGCGACGATTCGGGCCGGAGGGCCCGAGTCGAGCCGGACTCGGGCGGGCATTCCCTGGCAGACTGTGCGTCGGTGACCAGGAATCAGCACGACCCCTACGACGACTTCGACCGTCAGCGACGGGTGGCCGAAGCGCCCAAGACTGCGGGTCTGCCGGGCACCGAAGGTCAGCACCGTACCGACTTCGCCCGCGACCGCGCCCGCGTGCTGCACAGCGCCGCGCTGCGCCGCTTGGCCGACAAGACCCAGGTCGTCGGGCCGCGAGAGGGAGACACGCCGCGTACCCGGCTGACGCACTCGCTCGAGGTCGCTCAGATCGGTCGGGGGATGGCGGTGGGGCTGGGCTGCGATCTCGACCTCGTCGAGCTCGCGGGGCTGGCCCACGACATCGGCCACCCGCCCTACGGCCACAACGGCGAACGCGCGCTCGACGAGGTCGCCGCGGCATACGGCGGGTTTGAGGGCAACGCCCAGAACTTCCGGATCCTGACCAGCCTCGAGCCCAAAGTTCTTGACGCACAAGGAAATAGCGCCGGGTTGAACCTGACGCGCGCGTCACTGGATGCGGTGATCAAATATCCGTGGCGGCGCGGCGAAGGCCCCGGGACAAGCAAGTTCGGTTTCTACGACGACGACCGGGAAGCGGCGGCCTGGGTGCGCGCCGGCGCCCCGGCCGGCCGGATGTGCCTGGAAGCGCAGGTGATGGACTGGGCCGACGATGTCGCCTATTCGGTGCACGACGTCGAGGACGGCGTCGTCTCGCAACGCATCGACCTGCGGGTGCTCGCCGACGACGACGAGGCCGCGGCCCTGGCCAAACTGGGCGAGAGCGAATTCTCCCGGGTGGGCGCCGACGACTTCATGGCCGCCGCGCGCCGGCTGTCGGCCCTGCCGGTGGTCGCCGCCGTCGGCAAGTACGACGCCACGCTGGCCTCCTCGGTGGCGCTCAAACGGTTGACCAGTGAGCTGGTCGGCAGGTTTGCCTCGGCCGCCATCGCCACCACACGCGCGGCCGCCGGACCCGGGCCGCTGGTGCGCTACCGCGCCGAGCTCGCGGTCCCCGATCTGGTCCGCGCCGAGGTGGCCTTGCTGAAAATCCTGGCGCTGCAGTTCATCATGTCCGATCCCCGCCATCAACAGACCCAGGCCGGGCAGCGTGAACGCATCCACCGGGTGGCGCACTGGCTGTATGCGGGGGCGCCGCGAACGCTGGATCCGGTCTTTGCCGCCGCGTTCAACACCGCGGCCGATGACGGCGCCCGGTGGCGGGTGATCGTGGATCAGATCGCCTCCTACACCGAGGGCCGGCTGGAACGCATCGACGCCCGCCAGGCCGGTCCGTAGCGCCGCGCAGGCGACAAGTCGCGCGGCCCGGGAAGCGGCGCGGGCGCGGCGAGTTAGGCTCCCCGATATGAAGAAAATCAGCGGCTCGCCCTGCATCGCCACCCTCTTGATGGGGCTTCCGGTTCTCGCCATGACCGCGTGCAGTTCACCGCAGCACGCGAGCACCCAGCCGGGCACCACTCCGCCGGTGAAAAGCGCCGCACCCACGTCCTCCGGTGCGACGACCACCCCGGCGCCCGGCGGCGGGGCGCTGACCGCGGAACTGAAGACGCCCGACGGCCGGTCGGTGGCCACCGCGACCTTCGACTTCACCGGGGGCTACGTCACCGTCACGGTGAAGACGGTGACCAACGGCGTCCTGACGCCCGGCCTGCACGGCCTGCACGTGCACGAGATCGGCAAGTGCGAGCCGAACTCGGTGGCCCCCACCGGCGGTGCGCCCGGGAACTTCCTGTCCGCCGGCGGTCACTACCAGGCCCCCGGCCACACCGGCAAGCCGGAAAGCGGCGATCTGGCCACGCTGCAGGTGCGCCAGGACGGCGCGGCCTATCTGGTCACCACCACCGATGCGTTCACCCGCGACGAGCTGTTGGCCGGTAACAAGACTGCGTTGATGCTGCACGGCGCCGAGGACACCGAGAACGCGATGGACCGGGTTGCCTGCGGTGTCATCGGTACCGGATAGCTTTTCCGTACCCGGCGCGCTGCGCGCCTTACACTGAGCCGATGTCCAGCCCGGCAGGTTCACGCGCCCCGGGCGATGGCCGTGCCCGGGGCCGGGGCCGGATTCCCGACCGCGACATCGCCGCCATCCGCGAACGGGTGCGCATCGATGAAGTGGTCGGCGATTACGTCCAATTGCGGCGTGCCGGTGCGGATTCGCTCAAGGGCCTGTGCCCGTTCCACGACGAGAAGTCGCCGTCGTTTCACGTCCGCCCCAATCACGGGCACTTCCACTGCTTCGGCTGCGGCGAGGGCGGCGACGTGTACGCGTTCCTCCAGAAGATCGAGCACGTCAGCTTCGTCGAGGCCGTCGAACTGCTCGCCGACCGGATCGGCCACACGATCACCTACTCCGGCCCGGCCACCAGCGTGCAGCGCGACCGCGGCAGCCGCAGCCGGCTCATCGCGGCCAACGCGGCCGCGGCGGAGTTCTACGCGGCGGCGCTCGAGTCCGACGAGGCGGCGCCGGCCCGCCAGTATCTGACCGAACGCAACTTCGATGCCGAGGCGGCCCGTCACTTCGGGTGCGGATTCGCACCGTCGGGCTGGGATACGCTGACAAAACACCTGCAGCGCAAGGGTTTTGAGTTCAAGGAGCTGGAGGCGGCCGGCCTGTCGCGGCAGGGCCGGCGTGGCCCGATGGACCGGTTCCACCGGCGGCTGCTGTGGCCCATCCGCAGCTCGGCCGGCGAGGTGATCGGGTTCGGCGCCCGCCGGCTGTTCGACGACGATCCGATGGAAGCCAAGTACATCAACACGCCCGAGACGCTGCTGTACAAGAAGTCGAACGTGATGTTCGGCATCGATCTGGCCAAACGCGACATCGCCAAGGGCCACCAGGCCGTGGTCGTCGAGGGCTACACCGACGTGATGGCGATGCATCTGGCCGGGGTCACCACTGCGGTGGCCTCCTGCGGCACCGCCTTCGGCGACGAGCATCTGGCGATGCTGCGCCGACTCATGATGGACGACAGCTTCTTTCGCGGTGAACTGATCTACGTCTTCGACGGCGACGCGGCGGGGCGGGCCGCGGCGCTCAAGGCGTTCGGCGGCGAGCAGAACCTGGCCGGGCAGTCCTTCGTCGCGGTCGCGCCGGACGGCATGGATCCCTGCGACCTGCGGCTGCGCTCCGGTGACGCCGCGCTGCGCGACCTGGTGGCCCGGCGAACACCGTTGTTCGAGTTCGCAATCCGGTCGGCGCTCGCCGAGCTGGACCTGGACAGCGCCGAGGGCCGGGTGGCCGCGCTGCGCCGCTGCGTGCCGATGGTGGCCCAGATCAAGGACCCCACGCTGCGCGACGAGTACGCCCGCCAGCTCGCCGGCTGGGTCGGCTGGAGCGACGTCGCGCAGGTCATCGACCGGGTGCGCAGCCAGTCCAAGCACTCCGCCGGCGCGGGCCGCGGCGGCTCCGGCGGCAGGGTCTCCCGCCGCGCCGAGCAGTCCGCCGCCCGGCCGGTCCCGCCGCCAGCCGTCCCGACCCCCGCGATCCCACCCTGTGGCCGCAGCGGGAGGCACTCAAGTCGGCGTTGCAGTACCCGGCGCTGGCCGGGCCGGTGTTCGACTCGCTGACCGTCGAGAGCTTCACCCATCCCGGGTACGCCGCCGTGCGTGCCGCGATCGAGGCGGCCGGCGGCACGTCGAGCGGTGTCACCGGCGGGCAGTGGATCGAGGCGGTGCGCGACCGGGCCTCCTCGCCGCTGACGGCGGGGCTGATCAGCGAACTGGGTGTCGAGGCCATCCAGGTCGACGACGAGAAGCTGCCGCGCTACATCGCCGGCGTGCTGGCCCGGCTGCAGGAGGTGTGGATGGGCCGGCAGATCGCCGAGGTCAAGTCGAAGCTGCAGCGCATGTCGCCCATCGAGCAGGGCGACGAATACCACGCGCTGTTCGGCGACCTGGTGGCGATGGAGGCCTACCGGCGCAGCCTGTTGGAGCAGGCTAGCGGGGACGATTAGACGGCGCCAGGGCCTCGTCGGCCGGCTCGGCCTCGCGTTCCATGATGGCGGTCCGGTCGTCGATCTGCGTCAGCGTGACGAACCCGGCGTCGGGCGAGATCCGATTCGCGATCTTGCGCCGGCCCCCTTCGATCACCGACTTGGCCACCGGGCTGCTGGTCAGCGCGCGGTAGGTGCCGACGATCTGCTCGTATCGGCGCCGCCCGGCCTTTGAGCCCAGCACATACCCCAGTCCAAGCACCACGACATACCGGATCAAAGCGTTCCTCCCGACTATCGATGGCTCCATCCTGCCTCACCGGATGGGGTGCAGGCGTCCGCGATCGCCACGGTATGCCACGGGTCACGCTAGTTGGGTGCGGTCGTGCCAGTACGCTAGAGTCGTCCCGCGATCGGGTTAGTCCCCTGTAGCTCAATTGGCAGAGCATTCGGCTGTTAACCGAAGGGTTCCTGGTTCGAGTCCAGGCGGGGGAGCACTTTCTGCAGCGCCCGGCGTCGGTGAGCACGAATCACTTGGGAGACCCGATGGAGTTCCTGGTTGCCGCGACGACCCAGGTTCCCGACGGCACCCCCGCGGAAGCGGTCGACGACCTGCGGGCCCGGGAATCCGCACGCTGCCGTGAGCTGGCTCGGCAGGGGCAGTTGCTGCGCTTGTGGCGCGCGCCGTCGCCGCCCGGCCGGTGGCGCACGCTGGGCCTGTTCGCCGCGGCCGACGACAACGCGCTGGAACAGCTGCTCGCCTCGACGCCGCTGCGGGCGTGGCGCACCGAGGAGGTGACGCCGCTGCCGGTGCACCCGAACGACCCGACCGCACGCCTGATCACCCCGGAGCCGGTTTCGGGCGGGGCTGCCGAGTTTCTGCAGGCCATCACCATCCGGGTTCCCGCCGACGCGCCGCAGCGGGTGGTCGACGACGTGCTGGCCCGTGAGGCCGAGCGCGCCGGCGAGCTGGGCGCGCAGGGCTGCCTGCAGCGGCTGTGGTGGCTGCACTCCGGCCCGGGCGAGCCGCGCGTGCTGGCGCTGTGGCGCACCGCGGACACCGAGAGCCTGGCGGCCGTGCTGCGCTCGCTGCCGCTGCACGCCTGGCTGCAGGTGGACACCACGACGCCGCTGCACACCCATCCGGACGACCCGGTCAGCGGCTCACTGGCGGGCCGTTAGCGAATCATCCTGTCGCGCACTGGCTTTCCAGGTCAGCGCCGGGAGCGCTGCCCTGAGCCGGCGCCAGGCCGAGATGCTCGCGCAGCGTAATGCCGCGGTATTCGGCGCGGAAGCTGCCGCGCTCTTGCAGCAGCGGCACCACCTTGTCGACGAACTCGTCGAGACCGTGCGGCGTCAGGTGCGGCACCAGGATGAAGCCGTCGCAGGCATCCGACTGCACGTAGTGGTCGATCTCGGCGGCCACCTGCTGCGGCGTTCCGACGAACTGCTGACGGCTGGTCACCTCGATGATCAGCTCCCGGATCGACAGGTTCTCGGCCCGTGCCCGGGCCCGCCAGGTCTCGGCGACCGTCTTGGGGTCGCCGTGCCGGACCCGGCCGCGGGTGATGGTCGGATTCTCGACGGGCTCGACGTCGGGCAGCGGCCCGTCGGGGTCGTAGGCCGACAGGTCGACGCCCCACACCTGCTCGAGGAACGCGATCGCGGTCGGGCCGCTGACCTGCTGCTCGCGGATGTGGCGGGCGTTGTCCGCCGCCTCGGCGGGGTGTCGCCCAGCGCGAACGTCGCACCGGGCAGCACCTTGAGCTGCTCGGGGTCGCGCCCGTGGGCGGCGGCGCGGCTTTTCACGTCGGCGTAGTAGCGCTGCCCCGCCTCGAGCGACCCGTGCAGCGTGAACAGGGCGTCGGCGTGCTTGGCGCCGAAGTCCCGGCCGTCGCTGGAGTCGCCGGCCTGCAGCAGCACCGGGTGGCCCTGCGGCCCGGCGGGCAGCGAGGCCACACCGCGCACGTCGAATTGCCGGCCGTGATGCTCGACGACGCCGATGCGCGCGGGATCGGCGTAGGTTCCGGCGTCGACGTCGGCGATCACCGCGCCGGGTGACCAGCTGTCCCAGAACTTTCGGGCCACGGTGATGAATTCCTCGGCCCGGCGGTATCGGTCGGCGTGGGCGAGGAATCCGCCGCGGCGGAAGTTCTCCCCGGTGAACGCGTCGGAGGAGGTGACCATGTTCCAGGCCGCGCGCCCGTCCGAGAGGTGGTCCAGCGTCGCGAATTGCCTTGCCACCTCGTAGGGTTCGTTGAAGGTGGTGTTGATGGTGCCGGCCAGTCCGAGGCGTTCGGTGACCGCGGCGAGCGCGGCCAGCACGGTGAAGGTGTCGGGCCTGCCGACGACGTCGAGGTCGTGGATCTTGCCGCGATGCTCGCGCAGCCGCAGACCCTCGGCCAAGAAGAAGAAGTCGAACAGTCCCCGCTCGGCGGTCCGGGCGAGATGCACGAACGATTCGAACGCGATCTGGCTGCCCGCGCTCGGATCGGACCACACCGTGGTGTTGTTCACCCCGGGGAAGTGGGCGCCCAGATGTATCTGCTTGCGGCGACGTGCTTTTCGCGTGGTCATCCGGTGAGCCCCCAGCGTTTGGCGATCAGTTCGTGCGAGCGCAGCCGGTCGGCGTGCCGATGCGTAACCGAGGTGATCACCAGCTCGTCGGCGCCGCTGACCCGGCGCAGCACCTCGAGCCGGTCGGCCACCTCGTCGGGGTTGCCGACGAATTGTGTTGCGGTGCGGTCGGCCACCAGCGCCCGCTGCTCCTCGGTCAACGGATCGCACAGGTCCGGGTCCGGGTAGGGGATCGCGCCCTGGCCGCTGCGGATGGAATACACCCAGTGGCCGTAGCTGGACGCGAGATGGCGCGCGGTGGCGCTGTCCTCGGCGACCACAACGTCGGCCGACACCACCACGTAGGGCCGCGCCAGCCGGGCGGACGGCCGAAAAGCATTGCGGTAGGCCTCGATTGCGTCGAGCGCGGTGCCCGGGGTGATGTGGTAACTCGCGACGAACGGAAGCCCGCGGGCCCCGGCGACCTCGGCGCTCTGGCCGCGGGTGCTGCCGAAGATCCACGGCGTCAGCTCGGCGTGCTCGCCCGGCACCACCTGCAGCCGATGGCCGTTGACGGCATAGCTGCCGTCCAGCATCGCCTCGATGTCGGCGATCTGTTCGCCGAAGTCCGCGGGTTGTGCGCACGGCGGGGCCAGGACCGACGACTGCGCCCGGATCCGTTCGCTTTTCATCAGCGCCGTCTGGTCGAAGGGGGCGGGGATGACGAGCCCGTCCGTCTCCCGCCACGGCCGGGCCTCGGGCGGGGAGGCCGCGGTCGGCGACGCGGCCGCCTCGGCGCGACGCTGCCCGGATCGGCCCAGCCCCATGTCGATTCGGCCGGGATACAGCGCGTCGAGAATGCCGAAGTTCTCCACCACGGCGACCGCGGTGGTGTGGCCGATCTGCACCGCGGCCGTCCCGACCCGGATGCGCGACGTGGCCGCGGCGATCTGGCCGATCAGCGTCACCGGTGCGGAGCTGGCCACCGCGACGAAATGGTGCTCGGCGAGCCAGTACCGGTGATAGCCCCAGCGCTCGGCGTGCCGGGCCAGGTCGATGGTGTTGCGCAGCGCGGTCGCGGCGTCGCAGCCCGCGCTGATCGGCGCGAGGTCCAGGATCGACAGCGGAGTCACGGTCATGACGCCGCCGTCGCGTAGCGGTTCGGGGCGGGCGCCAATCCCAGCCGCTCGCGCAGCGTCTCGCCGTCGCGGTAGCCGGTGCGGAAACGGCCGGCCCGCTGCAGTCGCGGCACCAGGTCGTCGACGATCGCGGGCAGGTCCAGCGCGTTGACCGCCGGCCGCAGCCGCACCCCGTCGACGCCCGCGTCCTGCCAGGCGACCACGAGTTCCGCCAAATCCGTTGCGCTGCCCGCGAATACCCGAGCGTCCGACGAGATGACCGCCGCGGGGGCCAGCGGATGCCCGACCAACGACACCACCAGGTCCGCGTACGCCCGGATCGCCCGGCCCGCGGCCCGTCGCGCCCGGTCGACCTCGGCCAGGATCGCCCGCAGGGAGTCGTCGTCGCGAGGCGTGACGAAGACCAGATCGGCATTGGCGGCGGCGAATTCGTACACCGGGGGCGTGTGCGCCAGCGCCGCCACCACCGGCTGGCCCTGCGGTGGCCGCGGGGTGATGGACGGGCCCTTGACCGAGAAGTACTTGCCGGCGAAGTCGATGTAGTGCAGCTTGTCGCGGTCGATATAGCGACCGGTGGCGACATCGCGGATGACGGCGTCGTCTTCCCAGCTGTCCCAGAGCCGGCGCGCCACCTCCACGGCGTCGGCCGCCTCGTCGAACAGCTCGTCCACCCCGGGAACGGCCCGCCGCCCGAACAACGCCGCTTCCTGCTCGGTCGCGCTCACCCGCACCTGCCAGCCGGCCCGGCCGTGCGAGATATGGTCAAGCGTGGCAATCGCTTTCGACACGTGGAACGGCTCGGTATGGGTGACCGTCGCCACGGGAATCAGGCCGATGTGTTCGGTGACCGGCGCTACCCGGGCCGCCACCAGGGTGGCGTCGGCGCGTCCCACCAGTCGCCGCGGCGAGATCTCGGCCCGGTGGCCCGGCTGCGCGTCCAGGCTGTCGTCGATGGTCAGGAAATCCAGCAGGCCGCGTTCGGCGGTGCGGGCCAGCGCCGCCCAGTATCGGCCGCTGAATTGCCCGCCGCCGGTCGCGTTGTGCGCGAACGCGTATCGCCACGCCTGGGGGTGCCAGCCGTACCCGTCCAGCGCCACGGCCAGGTGCAGCTCGGTCATGACCGACCCCGGAAACGTGTCAACGGCTCACCTTCGCGTTGTGTCGATAACTCACTGTGTAACGCTGGGCGCGGCAATGCATTCCGGCACCGGGTTAAGTTCAGCCTGAGTAATACTTCGCCGAGCTCAGCCGGGGTGAAACGCCACCGTCCAAGTTAGGTGCAGCGTGGGCGAATCGCGTGCGCATGACTCGGATGCCCCAACGGGCAAAGGCGTTACGGCGAAGGGCCTTTGGCGGCTCGCACTCAGATGGAAAAGTCCTCGCCGTACCAGACGCCCGCTTCGGGCGGGCGGATGACCCGACCGGTCTGTGATCCGTCGACCTTCGCCTCGAGCTTGGTCACCCGGGTCAGCAGCGATTGCAGGCTGACCCCGACCAGATCGGGCATCAGCGAGTCGTCCGGACCGCCGGGGCCGGGATGGGTGCGGGCGATGACCTGCCCGGGCACGCCCACCACCACAGCGCTGGAGGGCACCTCCTTGACCACCACGGCGTTGGCGCCGATGCGGCTGTCGTCGCCGATTTTGATGGCGCCCAAGACTTTTGCCCCGGCCCCGATGATCACCCGGTCGCCGATGGTCGGATGACGCTTGCCGGTGTCGCGGCCGCTGCCGCCCAGAGTGACACCGTGGTAGATGGTCACGTCCTCGCCGACCTCGGCGGTTTCCCCGATCACCACCCCCGTCGCGTGATCGATGAACAACCCCGGCCCCAGCACGGCGCCGGGGTGGATCTCGACGCCGGTCAGAATCCGGGTGATCTCGGCGCAGATCCGCGCGGCCAGCCGGGCGCCGCGCCGCCACAGCCAGTGGTTGACGCGGTGACCCCAGATGGCGTGCACGCCCGGGTAGGCGAAGATCACCTGCAGCGTGGTCGGAGCGGCCGGATCGCGCTCCCGGGCCGCCCTGATGTCACGACGGATGGCTGCCAGCATGCTAATCGGCCAGGTCGGCGAACAGCGGCGTGCTCAGGTACCGCTCACCGAAGTCGGGGAGCACGACGACCACCAGCTTGCCGGCGTTCTCGGGCCGGCGGGCCACTTGCAGGGCGGCCACCAGCGCCGCGCCCGAGGAGATGCCGACCAGCAGCCCCTCCTCGGCGGCCAGCCGGCGGGCCAGCGCGATCGACTCCTCGTTGCCGACGGCGATGACCTCGTCGACAAGATCCATGGCAAGCACCGGTGGCACGAACCCGGCGCCGAGACCCTGAATCGGATGCGGCCCCTTCTGGCCGCCGGACAACACCGGCGACGCGGCCGGCTCCACGGCGATGAACTGCGCCGACGGCTTGCGTTCCTTGATGACTTGGGCGACACCGGTGATGGTGCCGCCGGTGCCGACGCCGGCGACGAAGATGTCGACCTTGCCGTCGGTGTCGCGCCACACTTCCTCCGCGGTGGTGCTGCGGTGAATCGCCGGGTTGGCCGGGTTCTCGAACTGCTGCGGCACGAAATACCGGTCGTCGCTCTTGGCCAATTCCTCGGCCTTGGCGATCGCGCCCGGCATGCCGTCGGCGCCCGGCGTCAGCACGATCTCGGCGCCCAAGGCGCGCAACAACATTCGCCGCTCCACGCTCATCGTCTCCGGCATGGTGAGCACGCAGCGGTAGCCGCGCGCCGCGGCCACCAGCGCCAGCGCGATACCGGTGTTGCCGCTCGTCGGCTCGAGAATGATGGTGTCCGGTTTGATCAGGCCCGCCTGCTCGGCCGCATCGATCATGGCCACCCCGATACGGTCCTTCACGCTGTTGCCCGGGTTGAAGAATTCCAACTTGGCGACGACGTCGGCGACCGCACCTTCGGTGACCCGGTTCAACCGGACCAGCGGGGTGTTTCCGATCAGCTGCGTGACGTTCTCGGCGATGCTCATCTACCTTTTGTCTCCCACGATGTAGGACCAGGCCTCGTCGGCCTGCCAGCTAATATCGAACTCTATGGCCATTTCGGTGGGGATGGCTAGCGCAACGGGGGTAAACCGTTGCGACGCTTCGTCCAGCGCCACCCCGGTGAGCACGCGTCCATGCAGATCGCCAACGGTTTTCGCGGTCAGCGTTATTCCCGAGCCGCCCGGCGCCTCACGTATGTAGAAGTCCGTGCCCGGTTCGACGACCTGCCCGACGGCGAAACCGTCGGCGTCCACCAGTTGGTGGCCGTCGTCGGCGCTGAGCAGCAGCGGGATTCGCACCCGGAAGGGTCCGATCAGCCCGGCATCCGCGGTGGCGTGCCGGTCGTCGAGCAGCAGGGCGTCGTCGGCGTGGTGGACGGCGCGTCCCGCCTGCGCGAGCAGGTAGTTGTACAGATGCACGACCTTGTCGGCGTTGCGGTAGTGGCGGGCACCGGTGAGCCGGAAGTTGACGTGCTCGATGGTGGGCGTGGCCGTCTCCGACGTTGCCACCAGCCGGTAGTAGCGGTAGCCGCGCCCGCCGCGGCCGTGACTGCTCGACGACAGCGTGCTGCCCTCGCCCAGCGTGCGCTGGTAGCGCCGCTGTCCGGGCTCCAACCTCAGGTGCGAACCCGAAACATCCTGCCACACAACACCATTGGTGGATTTCTGCAGTTTCAATGTGGCGTCGCCCGCCGACGAGCTCCACACCGAGTAGCCGCCGAGCTGAGGTTGGCCGTCGAATTCGAAGGTGAGCACCGGTCCGGGCGCCCGGTGCACCGCGATGGGGACGTTGAGCGGTCGGGTGTCCAGGGCCAGGCCGTTGGTGAAGAACCAGATCGCCGCCTGCGTCGCGGCGATCGCCTCGTGTTCGGTGATGTTGGCCGGCCCGAGCGGATAGCCGGCCTCGCGCACCTGTCGGCTCAGCTCGGCGGTGGAGCGCAGCGGAAACGAGTTGCGCAGGATCCAGTCGACCTTGGCCTCGTGCCCCGACGTGCGCAGATGCGGCAGCGCGGACCAGGAGTCGACCCGGTAGCGGGACGGATGCGCCGGGGCGATGCCGGCGAAATCCAGCGAATAGGCGTGCACGTTCGGGTTGAGCCGGATCAGATCGGTGCGGGCCCAGCTGCCGTCGGCGAACACCACCCGGTCGACGGTGTGCGAATACGTGCCGCCGCGGTAGCGGGTCATCCGGTTGAGCGCGGTGGCCGGTCGCACCACGCAGCGCCGGCGGGTGGCCACCGGCGCCAGGGCGCGGTCGGGCTCGGACAATATGGTCATGAGTCGTTGATCTTCCTGAAAAAGGCTTTCCATCGGCCCGCGTCGTCGCAGCGCCGGACAGCGCCGGCGACACCGCCCGGGCAGGGGCGAGCGCGGGGATTTCTACAGCGTCAGAGGGCTTGCGGAAATCAACGACAACAACAGCAACAACAGGCCACGACGAGGCAGCGCGACGGGGCAAAGCGCGGCTGTAGGCGGTGTTGCATGTCACCACTATAGGTCATCGCACTTGGCCGTTTGTTCGGCTCAGCCCGGCTGTAAGTCTTGGGCGGCGGTGACCGGCTGGCCTAATGTCGGGACTCGTTGAGTCACCGACCACCGCGGGCCGGCGGACTCGGCGCGGCGGAGGGATGCACGGCACGCCGAGCGACGACGCACAACACCGGCTCGGCGCGCGGCCCCGGCCCCGATGGGGCACGATGAATCCACCGATCCGGGCCGCATTTTTCGACCACGCACGAAAGGATCACGATGACGTCGGCTCAAAATGAGTCTCAAGCACTTGGTGATCTGGCTGCCAGGCAACTCGCCAACGCAACCAAGACCGTCCCCCAGCTCTCGACGATCACGCCGCGCTGGCTGCTGCACCTGCTGAACTGGGTTCCGGTGGAGGCGGGCATCTACCGGGTGAACCGGGTGGTCAATCCCGAGCAGGTCGCCATCAAGGCCGAGGCCGGCGCCGGCAGCGAAGAGCCGCTACCGCAGACCTATGTGGACTACGAGACCAGCCCGCGCGAGTACACGCTGCGCAGTATTTCCACGCTGGTCGACATCCACACCCGGGTCTCCGACCTGTACTCGAGCCCGCACGACCAGATCGCCCAGCAGCTGCGGCTGACCATCGAGACCATCAAGGAGCGTCAGGAGCTGGAGCTGATCAACAGCCCCGAGTATGGGCTGCTGGCCCAGGCGACGCCGGAGCAGACGATCCAGACGCTGGCCGGGGCTCCCACGCCCGACGACCTCGACGCTCTGATCACCAAGGTGTGGAAGACGCCCAGTTTCTTCCTGACCCACCCGCTGGGCATCGCGGCGTTCGGGCGCGAGGCCACCTACCGGGGGGTGCCGCCGCCGGTGGTGAGCCTGTTCGGCGCCCAGTTCATCACCTGGCGCGGTATTCCGCTGATCCCGTCGGACAAGGTGCCGGTGGAGGACGGCAAGACGAAGTTCATCCTGGTCCGCACCGGCGAGGAACGTCAGGGCGTCGTCGGGCTGTTCCAGCCCGGCCTGGTCGGGGAGCAGGCGCCGGGGCTGTCGGTGCGGTTCACCGGCATCAACCAGTCGGCGATCGCGACCTACCTGGTCACGCTGTACACCTCCCTGGCCGTCCTGACCGATGACGCGCTCGCCGTGCTCGACGACGTCGCGGTGGATCAGTTCCATGAGTACAAGTGAGTACCGAGCGGTAGACGCCGAAAGCGACCTGCCCATCAGCGCCGCGGAACTCGCCGCGCTGGCCAGCCAGCTGTATGCGGCCAGCATCCGCCCGGGCCCCGACAGCCCGCCGCAGCAGGCGCCGGTGGCACCTCGCGGCAGCGTGCCGGACGCCACGGCGGCGACCTCGGCCGGGCGGACCGCCGCCGGCACAGCCGACGTGTACCCGGGACCGGTTCCGCAGGTCGGTGCGCGCGACGTCTACCTGCCGCCCCGGCGTCTCGGGCCCCCGAAGCACCCCCGCAGGCGGCGCCGCCCGCCCGCGCGGCAGTGCGCCGGACGCCACGGCGGCCACGTCGGCCGGGCGGGCGGCCGCCGGCACCAGCGACGTGTATTCGTCATGGGTGCCGCAGCTGGGGGTCGCCGACATCTATCTCGGGGCTCCGACGCCCGCCGGGCCGGAGGCGCCGCCGCAGAGCGCGCCGCCCGCCCCCCGCGGCCAGGTGCCCGACACGACCGCCGCGGCCACCGCCTACGGCGCCGACCTGAGCGCGTTCGCGGTGCCCACCGGCATCGTGTCCACCGCGCCCGGTGTGCAGGCCGGGACGGTGCCGCCCGTCCCCGTCGTGCCGCGGGCCGCGACGGCGCCGTCGTGGCTGCCCGAGGCGCCCTCGGTCGCCGACCTGGGCTGGTCCGACGCACCCGCACCCGATGCGCCGGCCGGCGACGAGCATGACTACCACTTCCTGACCAAAACCGATCCGGTGCCGCAGTTTCGCGACGAGCACGAGGTTTTCGACGTCGCCGCGATTCGCTCGGACTTCCCGATCCTGAAGGAGACGGTCAACGGAAAACCGTTGATCTGGTTCGACAATGCGGCGACGACGCAGAAGCCGCAGGTGGTCATCGACCGGCTGTCGCACTTCTACGCCCACGAGAACTCGAACATTCACCGCGCCGCACACGAATTGGCGGCCCGCGCCACCGACGCCTACGAGGAGGCCCGCGACACCGTCGCCGAGTTCATCGGCGCGCCCAGCTCGGAGAACATCGTGTTCGTGCGGGGCACCACCGAGGCGATCAACCTGGTGGCCCACGCGTGGGGCGCCAAGCATCTGCAGCCCGGCGACGAGATCGTCATCACTCACCTGGAGCACCACGCGAACATCGTTCCCTGGCAGCTGATTTCGCAAAAAACCGGTGCCATCCTCAAGGTGGCGCCGATCGACGACGCGGGCAACCTGCTGCTGAGCGAATTCGAGGAGCTGCTGGGCCCGCGGACCAAGCTGGTCGCGGCCAGCCACGTGTCGAACGCCCTGGGCACCGTGGTGCCGGTGGACAAGATCGTCGAGTTGGGTCACCGCTACGGCGCCCGGGTGCTGATCGACGGCGCCCAGTCCATCCAGCACATCCCGATCGACGTCGCCGAACTCGGCGCCGACTTCTTCGTCTTCTCCGGCCATAAGATCTACGGCCCCACCGGGATTGGTGCGCTCTACGGCACCGAGGAGGCGCTCACCGAGACCCCGCCGTGGCAGGGCGGCGGCCACATGATCGCCGACGTCACCCTGGAACGCTCGCTGTACCAGGGGCCGCCGACGAAGTTCGAGGCCGGCACCGGCAACATCGCCGACGCCGTCGGGCTGACCGAGGCGCTGCGCTACGTGCAACGGTTGGGCGTCGAGCGGATCGCCGCCTACGAGCACGCCCTGCTGGAGTACGCGACACCGCGGTTGGCCGACATCCCCGGGGTCCGCCTGATCGGGACCGCGCAGGAGAAGGCCAGCGTGTTGTCCTTCGTGCTGGCGGGCCACGAACCGCTCGAGGTGGGCAAGGCGCTCAACGCCGAGGGCATCGCGGTGCGGGCGGGCCACCACTGCGCCCAGCCGGCCCTGCGCCGACTGGGACTCGAGGCCACCGTGCGCCCGTCGTTCGCCTTCTACAACACGTTCGAGGAGATTGACGTGTTCCTGCGCGCGGTGCGCCGGATAGCCGAGGGCGGCGCCAACGTCGGCTGAACCGCCGGCCGGGCGGTTAAACCCTAAGTGGTTACGCCCCAACCGAATACGCGCGAGGTCAGCAGCACGATGCCCAGCGAGACGGTGGCGACCACGGTCAACCCGATGACCGCGACCACCAGCGGGCGCCACCCGGTGCGGGCGATCTGGCGGATGTCGGTGTTGAGCCCCACCCCGGCAAAGGTCAGCAGGAACGCCCATTTCGACACGTTGGCGAGGTTGGCGGTCTGGCCCTTGGTCAGCCAGCCCGCGGTGGCGATCGCCGAGACCACCAGGAAGCCCAGCACGAACTTCGGGAATTTGGCCCAGATGAAGGCGGCCTTGGCCCGAACCCCCGGGGCGATCTCGTCGGCCTGCCCGCGGCCCGCCCAGAACAGCGCGAAACCCAGCACCACGAAACCGATCAGCGCGTTGCGGGTCGACTTGACCAGCACCGCGATCTTGCCGGCGTGCTCGGAGTACAGGTATCCGGTGGCGGTGGTCTCGGCGGTGTTGTCCACCGAAAGCCCTGCCCACAAACCGAATTCGTGATCGGTCAGCCCGATCGCATGCCCTAGCGGCGGCAACACGAACAGCGACACCGCGCCCAACGCCAGAATCGCGGCGATCGCGTAGCTGACGTCGGAGTTACGCGCGCGGATCGCGCCCTTGGCCGCCACGATGGCCGACACCCCGCAGATGGACGTGCCGATCGCCAACAGCGAACCGAGCTTGCCCGACAACCCGAACCAGCGGGCCACGGCGATGATGATCGTCCCGGCGATGGTCATGTCCACCAGGATCTGCACCAGGCTGATCCCGCCCAGCTTTGCGATGTCGCCCAACACGAATCGCGAACCGAGCGCCACGATCCCGGCCTTCAGCCAGAATTCGTAGGTCAGCACGCCGGGCCGAAAGATCGGGTGCAGCCCGACGGTGTTGGTGATCACCAGCCCGATCACGATGGCCCACAACACATATTCGATGTCGGGCACCGTCCAGTGCTGGTGTTTGGCCAGCGCGTTCCACCAGATCTGGGCGTACTTGCCCAACACCCCCACGCCGATCAGCAGCAGGATGCCCGGCAGGTAGTCGAGCGGGCGGGTGCTGGTGAAGGTGGCGTCCGCTGTTTCGTCTGTTTCGTCGGGTGCGACGCGAACGGTGCTCACGCCGGTCACCACGGAATCTTCGGGAGCACGTCGGCCACCGCCAGCGCGACGATCACGCCCGCCACCGCGGTGGCCCACCAATCCACCGAAACCGACGCCAGCCGCCCCGCCCAGTCCTGCCCACGATCGGGCGCCTCGTGATCGCCGCGACTGTCACTCACCATGTCCGCTCCTCGAGCAACCGGTGGCGGCCCACGCGGGACGCCTGCTGACGGAATCGTGGCGGTCGCGCCCGCCGCATCCAAGCGATTGGCTCGGCCTGAATTTAGCTCCGCCGTATTTCAGGTCGGCAGACCGTATTTCTCCGCGTCGGCGCGGTAGCGGTCCACCCACTCGTCGGAGCGGTGGTCCGCCTGGCGCTCCAGCACCGGTTCGGGCGCCAGTTGCGGGTCGAGCCCCAACTGCTCGAGGATGGCGGCGACCACCTGAGTCAGGTTGCGCCACAACACCGGATACGGGATCTCCATGGGTTTGAGGTCCTCTTCGGCGAACCAATTGCGCCAGCCCTCTTCCTGGGCGCGCAGCATCGTCACGACGTGGGCGATCGCCCCGGCGTGATAGGTGGCGCGCGCGTCGCGCGCCGGGTCGGGCCGGCCCCGCCAGACCCGCGTCTGCACCGCCCGCCAGAACGACACCGCCTGCGAGACCACATCCGGCCGGTAGACGTGAATCAGCAGCGGCTCCTCGCCGATCACATCGCGGATGGCCGCCCGCAGCCCGTCGCCGCTGCGATCCGGCAGGTTCTTCGCACGGTCCAACAGCAGCGGGGTCTGGTTCCACATCAGCTTGCCGCCCCACACCCCGTTCGGGGTCCGGCCGACCGTGCGGATGTAGCTGCGCCAGATCTCGGGCGGAGCCAGGTCCGGCGTGCCCGCGTCCAGCGGATCGAGCAGGCTCAGGATCGACTCGTCGTCGACCCCGGCGAACCATTCCCGCGGCTGCGGGGCCTGGCTGGTGGACGGCAGGTACTGGAAGAACTCCTGAGGCTCGCCGGCCACGCCGGTGGCCCGCAGCGATTCGACCAGCAGCGTGCTGCCGCTGCGCTGCGACGCCAACACCAGGTATGACGACGGGCTATTTGTCACCGGCAGAGTGTATCCACAACCGGCACTTCTTATTCCTCGACTTGATGCCCACCTGTTCCTGGACGGCCGAAGTTGTGGTCACGCCGACGCAAAACCTTGCCCACGACAGCGGTGCGGCGAATCCTGACGCTCGTCGTAGAAGCGTTGCGTGCAGCACTATTCCGGACGGCGGGTGAAACCATCCGTCCGGTCCCCGTCCACATTTCTTCTGGTTGATTGCAACCCTGACGGCGGACGAGGTCGTGGCCGTAGATTCGCTGAACTATGCGCGAAGCACACGTGAGTGCCGCATGTAAACAGCGCTGTTTGCTTGGGAGCCAGGTGATTACGAACGGATAAACCGTGTTACGAAATATGGGGGTCGGGTTGAGACAGCGAATGAGCGGGCGAGCACCGTGAACGCGACCGCCATCGCCAAGCCCATGACGGCGCTCGGCCAATTCTTCTTGCTCAGCGCCGAGGCGCTGGCCGCCGCGGTTCGCGGGCCGTGGGCGTGGCGGGAAATTCTCGAACAGATCTGGTTCGTGGCACGGGTTTCCATTTTTCCGACCATCATGTTGTCGATTCCGTACACCGTGCTGATTGTTTTCGTGCTCAACATTCTGCTGGTGGAGATCGGCGCCGGCGACCTGTCCGGCGCGGGGGCCGGGCTGGCGTCGGTCACCCAAGTGGGGCCGGTCGTCACGGCGATGGTCGTTTCGGGCGCCGGATCGACCGCCATGTGCGCCGACCTGGGCGCGCGCACCATCCGCGAGGAAATCGATGCGATGAAGGTGATCGGCGTCAATCCCGTTCAGGCACTTGTGGTTCCGCGCATCATCGCGGCCACCTTCGTGGCGGTCATGCTCTACGCGGTGGTCGCCGTCACCGGATTGACGGGCAGCTACATCTTCGTGGTCTTCGTCCAGCACGTCACGCCGGGCGCCTTCGTCGCGGGAATGACGTTGGTCACCGGGCTGCCGCAGGTGGTGATCTCGCTGATCAAGGCGACCCTGTTCGGTCTGTCCGCGGGACTGATCGCCTGCTACAAGGGTCTCTCAGTGGGCGGCGGCCCCACCGGCGTCGGCAACGCGGTGAACGAGACGGTGGTGTTCTCCTTCATGGCGCTGTTCTTCATCAACATTTTGACCACCGCGCTCGGGGTGAAGGTGACGGCCAAATGACCGAGACCGCCCGCGAGCCGTCGCGGTTCGCTGCGCTGGGGCCCAGGCTCGTCGAGTCGACCCGCAAGCTGGGGGAGCAGACCGTGTTCTACGGCCAATCCCTGGCCGCCATCGCCGACGCGATACGGCGCTATCCCGGCGAGCTGTTGCGGCTGATCGCCGAGATGGGCATGGGCACAGGCGCGTTGGCGGTGATCGGCGGCACCGTCGGCATCATCGGCTTCCTCACCCTCACCACCGGAGCCTTGGTCGCGGTCCAGGGCTACGACACGCTGTCCAACATCGGCGTGGAGGCGTTGACCGGATTCCTCTCGGCGTTTTTGAACGTGCGGATGATCGCGCCCTGCACGGCGGGCCTGGCGCTGGCGGCCACGATCGGTGCCGGCGCGACAGCGCAATTGGGGGCGATGCGCATCAACGAGGAGATCGATGCGCTGGAAGTCATGGGCATCCGCGCCGTCACCTACCTGGCGTCGACTCGCATCATCGCCGGCATCCTGGTGGTCATCCCGCTCTACGCCGTCGCCGTCCTGATGTCGTTCATCGCGGCGAAGCTGCTCACCATCTACGTCTACGGCCAATCCAAAGGCGTCTACGAACACTACTTCTCCACCTTCCTGCGCCCGAACGACCTGTTGTGGTCGTTCTTCTCGGCGCTGGCGATGGCCACGGGTGTGATGGTGGTGCACACCTATTACGGGTTCACCGCGACCGGCGGCCCGGCGGGCGTGGGGGAGGCGGTCGGCCGGTCGGTGCGGTCGTCGATGATTGTCACCGCCTTTGTGTGCCTGATGATTTCGCTGTCCGTGTACGGGCAGTCCGGCAACTTCAACCTGTCGGGATAGCCGATGAGCAAGCACAGCAGCAGCGGCCTCATCCGGCGCGGCGGAAACCAGCGCAACGGGATCGACCCCATCTGGTGGGCGCCCACCCTGTTCATCGTCATCGGCGGACTGGTCGCGTTGACCGCGGCCTCCTTCTCCGGGAAGTTCCAGACCTTCGTCCCGCTCACGCTGGTGTCCGACCGGGCGGGACTGGTGATGGAGGACGGCGCCAAGGTCAAGTTGCGCGGTGTGCAGATCGGGCAGGTCGCCTCCATCGGCACCGACGTGAAGACCGCCCGGCTGCAGCTGAAGATCCAGCCGGGCCCGTTCCGATATCTGCCGAGCAACCTGGAAGCCGAGATCAAATCGACCACCGCCTTCGGCTCCAAATTCGTCGACCTGATCGTTCCCGAGCGGCCCAGCGCCAGCCCGCTCAAGCCGGGCTCGGTGCTGCGTTCACGCAACGTCACCGTCGAGGTGAACACCGTCTTCGAGAACCTGCAGGCGGTCGTCCAGGCGCTCGACCCGGCCAAGCTCAACGCCATCCTGTCCGCGTTCGCCCAGTCGGTGCGCGGCAAGGGCGAGCGGATCGGCGAAGCCATCACCGACGCCAATAGCCTTCTGCGCACCGTCAATTCACGCATGGACACCATCGGTGAGGACTGGCGGCTGTTCGGGGCGACCACCGCCGTCTACTCCGACGCGGCGCAACACATCCTGTCGATTCTCGACTCGGCGAACACCACCAGCAACACCATCACCGACAACCAGCGCTCGCTCGACTCGCTGCTGCTGTCGGCCGTCGGCTTCAGCCAGACCGGCATCAACGTCATCGGAGCCAACGAATCCAACATCGTGCGAGCGATGAACCTGCTCGATCCCACCATCGCGCTGATGCAGAAATACTCCCCGACCTACACCTGCCTGTTCCAGGGCGCCCAGTGGTACGTCGACCACGGCGGCCGAGATGCTCTGGGCGGCAACGGATATTCGGTGATCCTGGACGCGGCTCTGCTGTTCGGCGATGACCCATACCGCTATCCCAAACACCTGCCCAAGGTCAATGCGACCGGCGGCCCCGGCGGCAGGCCCAGCTGTGGTTCGCTGCCCGACCCCAGCGCCAACTTCCCGGTGCGGGCCCTGGTCACCGACACCGGTTGGGGAGCCGCGCCGAACGAGATCCGCACCAACGTGGCCGCGGGTAACCCGTGGTGGGCCAACTGGTTCCCGACCACCAAGAACCCGCCCGAAGCGCCGCGCTACTTCTGGCGGGGAGGGCAGCCGCCGCCATGAGAAGGAAATTGTCGAGCATCGCCTGGCGGGTGGCGATCTTCACCGCGGTCTGCCTGCTGTTCACCTTCACCCTCATCGCGGTGTTCGGTCACCTGCGCTTCGAGGACCGCACCGGCTACCAAGCCGTGTTCACCAACATCTCCGGCCTGAAGTCCGGCAACTTCGTGCGCATCGCCGGGGTGGAGGTCGGCAAGGTCGGCGATCTCACCCTGCACCGGGACGGCACCGTCACCGTCGGCTTCGCGGTCGACAAGGGCGTGCGGCTCAGCGAGGGCACCAAGGCGGTGGTGCGTTACGAAAACCTGATCGGCGACCGCTATCTGGCGCTGGAGGAGGGCCCGGGCTCGCCGCAGCGGCTGCCGCCGGGCGCGACGATTCCGCTGGCGCGCACCTCGCCGGCGCTCGACCTGGACGCGCTGATCGGCGGGTTCCGTCCGCTGTTCCGGGCGCTGGACCCCGATCAGGTCAACGCCCTGTCCGGCCAATTGCTGCGCATCTTCCAGGGGCAGGGCGGCACCCTGGCCTCGGTGCTGTCGCAGACCTCGATGCTGACCTCGACCCTGGCCGGGCGCAGCCAGCTCATCGGCGAGCTCATCACCAACCTGAACACCGTGTTGCGCACCTTCGCCACCCGCGACCACGAATTCTCCGACGGCCTGGACAAACTGGCGCAGTTGGTCGATGGGCTGGCCCAGCGACGCGACGACATCTCCACCGGGCTCGCCTACATCAACGCGGCCGCCGGCTCCATCACCGACCTGCTCTCCCAGTCCCGCCAGCCCCTCAAAGACGTTGTGCAGCAAACGGATCGGATGTCCGGGCAGGTGCTCTCCGACCGCGACTACGTCGACAAACTGCTCAAGGAGCTGCCCGACATCTACCAGGTGCTGGCCCGCCAGGGCCTCAACGGCGACTACTTCGGCTTCTACTTCTGCGAAGTGCTGCTGAAGCTCAACGGCAAAGGCGGCAACCCGATCTTCGTCAAATTGCTGGGTCAGCCCAGCGGGCGGTGCACACCGAAATGACGTGGAAGCTACCCAAATCACCCGCCCCGCAACGGCCCTTGATGCTGGGCGTGCTGGGAACCGTCATCCTGGCCTGCGTCACCGTCGTCGCCTTCCAGTACAACAAGCTGCCGTTCATCAAGAACACCGACGACTACGCGGCCTACTTTTCCGAGGCCGGCGGCATCAAACCCGGCAACGCGGTGCGGGTTTCCGGCATGGGCGTGGGCCGGGTCTCGGACCTGCGCCTGGAAGGCACCAAGGTGCGGATCGGATTCACCGTCCGCAAGGGCGTCGTCCTGGGCGATCGCACCGAGGCGGCGATCAAAACCGAAACGATCCTGGGCGCCAAGATGTTGGAGCTGACCCCGCGCGGGGACGGGCGGCTCTCGGGCGTCATTCCACTGGAACGCACCACCTCGCCCTACGATCTGCCCGACGCCCTGGGCGATCTGACCACCACCATCAGCGGCCTGGACACCACCCAACTCTCCGCGGCCCTGACCACGCTGGCCGACACCCTCAAAGCCACACCGGAGAACCTCAAGCCCGCGCTGCAGGGCGTCGCCCGGTTCTCCGACACCCTCAACAGCCGCGACGCGCAGCTGCGCAGCCTGCTGGGCAACGCCAATCACGTCTCGGCGGTGCTGGGCCGGCGCAGCCAGCAGATCGCCGGGCTGGTGGCCAACTCCAACGCGCTGCTGGCCGCGCTGCTGGACGAACGGGATTCGCTGGACGCGTTGATGAACCACCTCACCGCGGTGTCGCATCAGATCAGCGGGCTGGTCAACGACAACCGAACCCAGCTCAAACCCGCGCTGGACAAGCTCAACGGTGTGCTCGAGATCCTGGACAACCGCAAGGAGGAGCTGCAGAAAACGCTGCCCAAGTTCAAACGGTATGCGATGTCGTTCGGCGAATGCCTGGGCTCGGGGCCGTTTTTCAAGGCCTACGTGGCCAACCTGGTGCCCGGCCAGTTCGGTGGACCGGTGTTGGACGCGGACATGTACGACCGTTTCCTGGACCCCGATCAGAAGCTGCCCTCGGAGGTGGTGGACCCCCCGACGGGGACTCCGCCGGTGCCGCCGGAGAACGCGCCGGTGCCGCTGTGGTCGCAGCCGCCGTCGCCGCCGCCGTCCACGCCACCGGTGCGGACCATCCCGCCGCCCTCGCCCCACGAATTCGATCAGCCATGACCATCACTCGAGACACCCTGCGCAAGGCGACCGCGCTGAGCCTGGTCCTGACGCTGGCCGTGGCGAGCGTGCTGGTCGGCGGCAAGCTGTGGCGGGCCGTCGAAAAGAACAGCTACGCGGCGTATTTCGCGGAGACCAACGGCTTGTTCGTCGGCGACGAGGTCCGCATCCTCGGCGTCGCCGTCGGCGCGATCGACAAGATC
The DNA here is from genome assembly GCF_000523975.1 of Mycobacterium sp. MAC_080597_8934. Lineage (NCBI taxonomy): Bacteria > Bacillati > Actinomycetota > Actinomycetes > Mycobacteriales > Mycobacteriaceae > Mycobacterium > Mycobacterium sp. MAC_080597_8934. Next base: position 99,833 of record NZ_JAOS01000002.1, read on the forward strand.
GAACCCCAATCCGCCGGCTCGAAAGTGACGTTCTCCGTCGACAAGAAGTACGCGATCCCGGCCGCTGCCCGCGCCGCCGTGCTGTCGCCATCGCTGGTGACCGCCCGGGCGATCCAGCTGGTGCCGGCATACTCCGGTGGGCCCACATTGAGCCCCGGCGCGGCGATCCCGCTGAGCCGCACCGCGGTTCCGGTGGAGTGGGACGATTTCCGCAAGCAGCTGGAGAAACTGACCGACGCGCTGCAGCCCACCACCGCGGGCGGGGTGAACTCGGTCGGCGAATTCGTCAACTCGGCCGCCGACAATCTCCGCGGCCAGGGGGACACCGCCCGCGACACGGTACTCAAGCTCTCCGAAGCGATTTCGGCGCTCGGTGACCACGCCGATGACATCTTCAGCACGGTGCGCAACCTGCAACTGCTGGTGTCCGCGCTGTACTCCAGCAGCGACCTGCTGGCCTCGTTCAACACCAACCTGGCCGCCGTGACGACCCTGCTGACCAACACCCCCAACGAGGTAGGCAGTGCGCTGAAGTCGCTGGACGGGGCGCTGAGCGATGTGCGCGATTTCCTGGCGGAGAACCGCGAGGCGATGGGTGTCACGGTCGACCGCCTGGGCTCCATCACCACCGCGCTCAACGACAGCCGCGGTGACGTCAAGCAGATCCTGCACATCGCCCCCACGGTGTTCCAGAACTTCTTGAACATCTACCAGCCGGCCCAGAGCGCGATGACGGGCATCCTGGCACTGAACAACTTCGCCGATATTCCCCAATTCATCTGCAGCTCAATCGAAGCGGCGTCGCGGGCCCGGCTGGCGCGAGTATCCAAACTGTGCCTGCAATACCTCAACCCGATCATCAAGAACCGCATCTACAACTACATCCCGGCGGGGATCAACCCGTTCGTCGGTACCCAGGCCCGCCCCAGCGAGATCACCTACAGCGAGGACTGGCTGCGGCCCGGGTACACGCCCCCGGACAGCGGCCCGCCCCCCGAGGCGCCGGCTCCTCCCGGCCAGCCCGCGCCCGCCGATCAGCCGCCCGCCGAACCCGGCCCGCCGCCGAACCCGACGAGCAACTCGCTGCAGGTGCTGCGGGACCTGATGCTGCCGACGGGGCCGTCATGAGACGCGCGGTCGTCGCAGCACTGGTGGTAGCTTGCGCGGCAGCGCTTTCCGGGTGCGGCTGGCGTGGCTTGAATTCGCTGCGGCTGCCCGGCACCGCGGGCGGGGGACCGGGCTCCTACACCATCCAGGCGCAGATGCCCGATGTGGTGACCATCCAGGAAAACACCCGCGTCCGGGTGGACGACGTCAACGTCGGCAACGTCACCAAGATCGAACTGCAGGACTGGCACGCCCTGGTCACCATGCGCATCGACGGTGACGTGCACCTGCCGGCCAACTCGACCGCCAAGCTCGGCCAGACCAGCCTGCTCGGGTCGATGCACATCGAACTCGCACCACCCAAAGACGAGCCGCCCGTCGGCCGGCTCACGGCCGGCTCGGTCATCCCGTTGTCCCGGGCGAGCCTGTACCCCACCACCGAGCAGACGCTGGCCTCGGTGTCGATTCTGCTCAACGGTGGCGGAATCGGGCAGCTGCAGGAGATCACCCAGGCGGTGGCGAAGGCCTTCGCCGGCCGGGAAGCCGACATGCGCAGCCTGCTGAGCCAGATCGACGAGTTCATCGCGCACACCAACGAGCAGACCGACGACATCATCGCCGCCGCCGAGAATCTCAATGCCCTGGCCGGTCAGGTCGCCGCCGCCGACCCGGTGGTGGACAAGGCGTTGACGTCGGTGCCCAAAGCGCTTGCCGTGCTGGCGCAAGAGCGCACCAAGATCGCCGACACCATCGACCGGGTCGGCAAGTTCAGCGCGATCGCGGCCGACACCATCCACCAGAGCAAGCAATCCCTGGTGGACAACCTGCGCAACATCGCGCCGGTGCTGCGGTCGCTGGCCGACGCCGGACCCTCGCTGACCCGCGGCTTGGACGGCCTGGCGACTTACCCCTGGCCGGCGTCGACGGTGCGGAACTGGTTCCGCGGCGACTACGCCAACCTCACCTTGATCGTCGACTTGACGCTGAGCCGCATCGACCAAGGGCTTTTCACCGGCTCCCGCTGGGAAGGCAACCTCACCCAGCTCGAACTGCAGTGGGGCCGGACCATCGGCATGCAGCCCAGCCCCGTTACCGGCGGCAACCCGCTGACCTATCCGTACCATTTCGGGGGATACTGATGCTTCGGTTGAACCGCCGGACCTGGATCCAGTTGTCAATTCTGGCGCTGGTGACCGTTGTTTCCTGCGGCGCAATGGCATTCAACTTCATGAAGCTGCCCGCGACCCTGTTCGGGATCGGCGAGTACCGGGTCACGGTCGACCTGCCGCAATCGGGTGGGCTCTACCAGACCTCGGTGGTCACCTACCGCGGCACCGACGTCGGCCAGGTCAAATCGGTCGACGTCACCGCGACCGGAGTGCGCGCGGTGCTGGCTATGCGGTCGGGGATCGAGGTGCCCTTCGACGTCCAGGCGTCGGTGCACAGCCGCTCGGCGATCGGTGAGCAGTACATCGAGCTGACCCCGCGGCCCGGCACCGGCGACCACCAGTCCCGGACGCTGCGCGACGGCGACGTCATCACCGCCGGCCGCGTCGAGGTACCGGTGGACATCGGGCGGCTGCTCGACATGACCAACCGTGCGCTGCAAGCGATTCCCCGCGACAACCTGCGCACGGTGATCGACGAGACCGACCGGGCGGTCGGCGGACTGGGCCCCGAGTTGTCCCGCATCGTCGACGGGTCCACCGCGCTGGCCGTCGCCGGCGGCCACACCGTCGACCCGCTCGCCGCGTTGATCGATCAATCTCCGGCGGTGCTCAACTCACAGGTCCAGACCTCCGGGGCGATCGCCACCTGGGCCGAGCGCACCGCGGCCCTCATGGCCCAGTTCAAGGCGCAGGACGCCGCGGTGCGAGACCTGTTGGCGCACGGCGCTTCCGGAGTCGAGGAGGGGCGCGCCCTGCTGGACCGGGTGACGCCCGCCCTGCCGGTGCTGTTCGCCAACCTGGTGAGCCTGGGCGACATCGCCGTCGTCTACCGCCACGACATCGAACAACTGCTGGTGTTGCTGCCGCAGGGCATCGCGGCCATGGCGGCGATCATCGTGCCCAGCTCCAACACCAAGCAGGAGTACCGGGGCGCCCAGTTGGACTTCAACCTCAACCTCAACCTGCCGCCGCCGTGCACGACGGGTTATCTGCCTCCGGCGCAACGCCGTTCGCCCGCCAGCGTCGACGCGCCGGACCGACCGGCCGCCGACTTGTATTGCCGGGTGCCGCAGGACTCGGAATTCAATGTTCGCGGCGTGCGCAACATCCCCTGTGAGAGCAAGCCGTGGAAACGCGCACCGACCGTCGAACTGTGCGAAAGCGACGAAGAATACGTGCCGCTCAATGACGGCTACAACTGGAAGGGCGACCCCAATGCCACCACCAGTGGTCAAGGCGTGCCGCAGTATCCGCCGGGACAGGATCCGCGGCTGCCGCCACCGCGGGGCACCGCCCCGGCACCCCCGCCCGTCGCGGTGGCACCCTACGATCCGGCCACCGGAGATTACATCGGGCCGGACGGCCGCCGCTACACCGAGTCCGATCTGGCGCACCCACGCGCCAAAAGCTGGCAATCACTTCTGGTTCCGCAACCCTGAGGAGTTCGAGCATCATGGCCGACGAAGCTGATACCCCCTCCGCCGAGGAAAAGTACGACGCAGCAACACAACTCGACACCGACGAGGGAGACGATCAAGACGAGGGCCGGGTCGCGCGCTGGCGCGAACTCGCCCGGCGGCGACGGCTGTCGCGGGCGGCGACGGTGTTGGCGGTCGGCGCGGTCATGGTGGCGGCGTTGGCCGGGTTGAGCGGCTGGCTGGGCTACCGCGCCTATCAGCAGCACGACGCCCAGGCGCGGCGCAACCTGTTCGTCGCGACCGCCCGTCAGGGCGCGGTCAACCTCACCACCATCAACTACACCCAGGTCGACCGCGACGTGCAGCGGATCCTCGATTCGGCCACCGGCGCGTTCCGCGACGAGTTCGAGCAGCGGTCCAAACCGTTCGCGGAGGTGGTCAAGGCGGCGCAATCGAAATCCGAAGGCACCGTGACCGATGCGGGACTGGAGTCGCAGCGCGGCGACTCCGCCCAGGTGCTGGTGGCGGTCGCGGTGAAGTCGCACACCGCCGGCGGCGACGAGCCGCCGCGGGAATGGCGGATGCGCATCGAGGTCCGATCCGTCGGCGATGACGCCAAGGTCTCCAACGTGGTGTTCGTCCCGTGACCGCGCCGAGCGAGACGGCCCGGACCGCCGCCGACACCCGGGAGTCGGACATCGACCCGCAACCAACGTCGTCGCGGGGCAAACGCTCGATCGCCTGGCCGCGGGTGTTCGGCTACGGCATACTGCCCGGGCTGGCGCTGGTCTTGGCGTTGGGCGCCGGCTACCTGAGGTGGTCGGCCGGATCCGCCGACGACCTCGCCCAGGCTCGCGCCCAGTCGGTGCAGGCCGCCCGTGAGGACGCGGTGGCGTTGCTGTCCTACCGGGCGGATTCGGTGGACAAGGACCTCGCCGCGGCGCGTGACCGGCTGACCGGTGAGTTCAAGGATGCCTACGCCGAACTGACCCGCCAGGTCGTCATTCCCGGCGCCAAGGAGAAGCACATCTCGTCCGCGGCCAGGGTCAACGCGGCGGCATCGGTCTCGGTCGCCGAAAACCACGCGGTGGCTTTGGTTTTCGTCGACCAAACCGTCACCATCGGCGACGGCGCCCCCACCGACACCCAGCCCGTCGTCCGGATGACCTTGGACAAGGTCAACGGCCGCTGGTTGGTGTCCCGCTTCGAACCGGTGTGAGGCGTGTCGGTACCGGTGAGCCGCGCCGCCCGCCTGATGGCGGGCGCGGTCGTCGTGTCGGCGGCGCTGCCGGTGCCCGCCGCGCGCGCCGATAACAAGCGGCTCAACAGCGCCGTCGTCTCCGCCGTCTACACCCTGCAGCACCAGGCGGGCTGCACCAACGACGTGGTCAGGAACAACGCACTCACCCTGGCCGCCGAATGGCACGCCGAAGACATGATCAACAACCGAAACATCAACGACGACATCGGTTCCGACGGATCGACGCCGCAGGACCGGGCCAATGCCGCCGGCTTTCGCGGCAGGGCCGCCGAGACGGTGGCCATCAATCCGGCGATGGCGATCAGCAGCCTCGAGCTGGTCAACCAGTGGTATGCCAACCCGGACGACATGGCGATCATCCGGGACTGCGCCAACACCTCCATCGGGGTGTGGTCGGACAACAGCCTGGACCGCACCGTCGTGGTCGCCGTCTACGGCCAGCCCGATCCGGCCCGGCGGTAGCGGCGCGATCGGTGGCGGCTACCCGCTGGAAACGGACTCGCTCGCCAGCTCGCACACGCATACCTGGCCGCCGCGCCGCCAGGTGCCGAACTGTGTTCCGTGCCTGCGCTTGAGGTGCTGGGCGTAGACCTTGTCGCGTTGATCCCGCGAGAACGCGAAGTCCAGATTGACCGGCAAGCCCGCCCAGTCCACCTGGTCACCGGCCGCATTCTCGGCCACCCCGCCGTATCGCCGGGGGCACTGCAGCGGACAGTTCTTCTTCATGACCCGATCGGGTCCATCACACTCCCGAGCCACGACTACGTCACTCCTTCAGGTGCGCGACCTTTTGAGTGCATGGTGCGATGCGCATGTTTCAGCGGTGGGTGTGCGATGTTTCCGCCGTATTACGAGTTCGACGTCGTCGCGGCTAGTGCGGGCTAGTGCGGGCTAGTAGACGTCGCGGTGGTAGCGCTTGTCCGCGCTGAGCGACTGAACGTAGGCCTTGGCCGCGTCGGGGTCGAGATTGCCGAATTCGGCGGCGATGTCGCACAGCGCCCGGTCGACGTCCTTGGCCATCGGGTCGGCGGTGCCGCACACGTACAGCTGGGCGCCGTCCTGCAGCCAGCTCCATAGCTGCTTGCCGCGGTTGCGCATCAGGTGCTGCACGTAGACCTTGTGTTGCTGGTCCCGGGAGAAGGCGAGGTCCAGCTCGGTGAGGAAACCGTCCTCGCGCATCTGCTCCAGCTCGTCGCGGTAGTAGAAGTCGGTGGCGGCGTGCTGCTCGCCGAAGAACAGCCAGTTGGGGCCGCGGTGGCCGAGCGCGCGCCGCTCCTGCAGGAAGCCGCGGAAGGGTGCGATCCCGGTGCCCGGCCCGATCATGATCATCGGGGTGTCCGGGTCGCTGGGCGGGCGGAAGTTGCTCGACGGCTGCAGGTAGACGGCCACCCGATCGCCGGGGGAGCGGGCGGCGAGGTAAGTCGAACACACCCCGCGGCGCGGCACGCCCTGGAAGTTGTAGCGCACCGGCGACACCGTCAGGTGCACTTCGCCCGGACAGGCCTTGGGGCTCGACGAGATCGAATACAGCCGCGGCTGAAGGCGTTTGAGCACCCTGAGCCATTCGTGGGCCGAGGCGGACACCGGCAGCTGCGCCAGCAGGTCGATGGACTGCCGCCCCCACGTCCAATCCGCCAGTGCGCGTTTGTTTTCCGGCTTCAACAGCTCGGCAAGTTTGGCGTCGCCGGTACGCTCCTGCACGAAACGCACCAAATCCCGGCTGATGTGGGCGATCTCGATGCGCTCGGTGAGCGCCGAACGCAGTGACATCAGCCCGTGCTCGCCGACCTCGACCGGGGTCTGCCCGTCCAGGCCGGTGACCGCCAGCCACTCGTCGACCAGCTCATCGCTGTTGCGCGGCCACACCCCGAGCGCGTCACCGGCCTCGTAGCTGACGGCGTCTTCCGGCAGGTTGAACACCAGATGCCGCACGTCCTTGGTGGATTTCGGCCCGTTCAACGTGGTGTTGCGCACCATGTCGGTGATGAGCGGGTGCTTTTTGCTGTAGGTGTGCGGCGCGGGCGTGTTCGGGCGGGACGGTGCCGCCACCGGGGAGGTGCGGGCCGAGACGGTCGCGCCGCCGTCGCCGCCCACCGCGGTGGGGGTGCGGGTCAGGGCCTCGATGACGTCAGCGACCCACTTGGCCGCGGCCTGTTCGTAGTCGGGTTCGCAGTCGACGCGTTCGGCGATGCGGGTCGCGCCCAGCTCGGCCAGCCGCGCGTCGAGTTTGCGTCCGTGACCGCAGAAGTCGTCGTAGTTGGAGTCGCCCAGCGCGAGCACCGCGTAGCGGGTGTTGCCCAATCGCGGTGCAGCGTCGCCGGTCAGCGCGCGCCACAGGCCGGAGCCGTTGTCGGGTGCGTCGCCGTCACCGGTGGTGCTGGTGATCAGCAGCAGTTCCCGCGTCGCCGCCAGCTCGGCCGCCGGGAAGTCGTCCATGCTGTGCAGGGCGACCGGCAGCTCGGCCGCCGCGAGTTGCGCGGCGACCTCGGCGGCGAGCTCCTCGGCGTTGCCGGTCTGCGACGCCCACAACACCACGACCGGGGCCCGCTCGGGCGCGGGTGTGGCACCGGCCGGCGCGGCCGGTGGCTGCTGGACGGCCGGCTGGGGCGGCTCGGGCAGCGCCGCCTGCTGGGATGCGTCGGCGCGGGAGAACAACCCGGCCAGCAGGCCGTCCACCCACAGTCGGGTGCGGGAATCGAAGGGCGCGCTCGGCGGCAGCGTGGGCACGCCACCGGCGCGGCGGCCGACGTCCGAGCGCAGTCCGGTCAGCATCCCGGCCAGGTACGAGCGGCCGAGCTCGTTAAATTCCGGCTTGAATGACGTTGCCACGCCCAGCAATTCGCCGAGGGCATCGACTTGTGACACGCTGATTTCTCGTACCTCCGTGGGCGCGGATTCCGGTGTGTCGTGGCCCGCCGCAGGGCCGGTTCCGATGGTCGAATCGGGGTGGGAGACGGCGACTTTCGTCAGGGTGACGGCACACGCCTTGAATTCGGGCTGGTTCGAGATCGGGTCGACCGCGTCGTTGGTGACCGCGTTGATCGACAGATACTCGCCGAAGGCGTCGTTCCAGTGGAACGGGGCGAAGCAGTTGCCGGGCCGCACCCGGTCGCTGACGACGGCGGGCAGCACGGCCCGGCCGCGGCGGGAAGCGATTTCGACGCGGTCGTGTTCGCCGATGCCCAGCCGGGCGGCGTCGTCGGGATGGACCTCGACGAACGGGCCGGGGTTGAGCTTGTTGAGTTTGGCGACCTTGCCGGTCTTGGTCATGGTGTGCCACTGGTGCGGCAGCCGCCCGGTGTTCAACAGGAACGGGTAGTCGTCGTCGGGCATTTCCTCGGGCTGCAGGTGCGGACGGGCGAAGAACACCGCGCGGCCGCTCGGCGTCGGGAAGGCCAGCCGCGGCACGGTGCCGTCCGCGCGGACCAGTTGTGTCTGGCTGACGCCGTCATTGAGGTAGCGGATCGGGTTGCGGTCGGCCGTGCTCTGCGGCGGGCACGGCCACTGCAGCGGCTGCCGACGCAGCCGCTCATAGCTCACACCGCGCAGGTCGTAGCCGGTCGTCGGATTCCAGAACCGCTTGATCTCCTCGAACACCTCCTCGGCGCAGCTGTAGCTGAACGCCTCGGAAAACCCCATCTCGCAGGCGATCCGGGCGATGATCTGCCAGTCGGGCATGGCCCCACCCGGCGCCGCGACCGCCGGCTGGGACAGCGTGATGTTGCGCTCGGAATTGACCATCACCCCCTCGGTCTCCGCCCACAGCGCCGCCGGCAACAACACGTCGGCGTATTCGCTGGTCTCCGTGCCGAGGTAGGCGTCCTGGGCGATCACCAACTCGGCGCGCTCCAGCCCGGCCAGCACGGTCTTCCGATTAGCAACGGAGGCAACGGGATTGGTGCAGATGATCCAGCATGCCTTGATCTGCCCGTCGGCCATCCGGGAGAACATGTCGATGGTTCCGGTGCCGACCTCGGTGCGCAGCCTTCCGCGGGGAACACCCCACACGTCTTCGACGAACTCGCGGTCGACGGCCGATGCCACCGACCGCTGGCCCGGCAAACCCGGTCCCATGTAACCCATTTCGCGGCCGCCCATCGCGTTGGGCTGACCGGTGAGCGAGAAGGGGCCGCTGCCCGGCTTGCAGATCGCCCCGGTGGCCAGGTGCAGGTTGCAGATGGCGTTGGTGTTCCAGGTACCGTGCGTGCTCTGGTTGAGGCCCATCGTCCAGCAGCTCATGAAGTTGTCGGCCTCGCCGATCAGCTGAGCCGCCGCGCGGATGTCTTGCGCGGGGATGCCGGTGATTTCGCTGACCCGGTCGGGGGTGTACTGCTCCAGGAAGCTGGGCATCACCTCCCAGCCCTCGGTGAACTCGGCGATGAATTCGCGGTCGGTGTGCCCATTTTCGATGATCAGGTGCAACAGGCCGTTGAGCAGCGCGAGATCCGTCCCCGGGGCGATCTGCAGGAACAGGTCCGCCTTTTCGGCCGTCGCGGTGCGGCGCGGGTCGACGACGATGAGTTTCGCGCCCGCCTTGACGCGATCCATCATGCGCAGGAACAGGATCGGGTGGCAGTCGGCCATGTTGGCGCCGATGACGAAGAACACGTCGGCGTGTTCGAAGTCCTGGTAGGAGCCCGGTGGTCCGTCGGCGCCCAGCGACAGCTTGTAGCCGGAGCCGGCGCTGGCCATGCACAGTCGCGAGTTCGACTCGATCTGGTTGGTGCCGATGAAACCCTTGGTCAGCTTGTTCGCCAGGTACTGCGCCTCCAGCGACATCTGGCCGGACACGTACATCGCGAACGCGTCCGGGCCGTGCTCGTCGATGATCGCCCGTAACTGTTTCGCGCACCGGGTGATCGCCTGATCCGTGTCGATCGGTTCGAGCGGTTCGCCGCGGCCGGCCCGCGCGTGCGCCGAGTCCATCCGGCCCGGGGCGGCGAGCAGGTCGGCGGTGGTGGCCCCCTTGGTGCACAGGCGGCCGAAGTTGGCCGGATGTTCTTTGTTGCCAACCGACTTGGCGACGTGACGGCGCCCGGTTTGCGGATCGGTTGTGATCTGCAACACCATGCCGCAGCCGACGCCGCAGTAAGCGCACATGGTGTTCACGGCGTTCTCCGGCGCCATGGACTCCCTGGCCACGCTTACGTCCCTCCGTCGAGTGTGCACGGGTTAGCTCGCTAACGAGTGAGTTCATTGTGGGGCAGCCATGTTTCGGCACCGCTGCCCGAAATTTCCCCCCGTTTACTTCTTCCTCTCAACGGCAGGCACGCCGGTGTGAAATCGCCGGGGAGATTCAGGGCTTGGGATCGTGTTACCGCAGGTCACCGTTGACCATCCGCCCCGGCTGAGGGTACTCACCGCGGCCCGCGCCACGCTTCTTCGAACGGGCTTTTTGACCAAACCGACGGGACATTCACAGTCTTCGCTAAGCTCACCGCGTGCGTCGGCTCATTGTGATGGTGTTGGTTTTGCTGGCCTCCGGTTGCGGCTGGAAGCCACCGGCGCCGCCACAGGCCCGGCCGGACACCTGCAAGGCCTCCGACGGGCCGACGGCCGACACTGTGCGACAGGCGATCACCGCGGTTCCCATCGCGATCCCCGGCACCATCTGGGTGGAGATCGGGCGCGGCCACACCCGCAATTGCCGGTTGCACTGGGTGCAGATCATCCCCACCATCGCCAGCGAGTCGACTCCCCAACAACTGCTCTTTTTCGACCACAACACGCCGCTGGGCACCGCCACCCCGAACGCAAAGCCGTATATAACCGTGCTACCGCCCTCGGATGACACCGTCACCGTTCAATACCAGTGGCAGAAGGGAAATGATCAGCTGTGCTGTCCCACCGGGATCGGAACGGTGAAGTTCCGGATCGGGCCCGACGGCAAACTGCAAACCATCGGCAAGATCCCGAATCAATAACGGCCGCGGGCTCGCGATCGCCCCAATGTCGTTGGGCAACAAGGTGATCGCCATGACGCAGCGGACGGCCACGGGGCGCCGGCCCGCGGGAACTCACAGCTTGCCCTCAGTGAGTTCTTACCGGGAAATGCCGCTTTACTCGGAAAGCGCTGGCATCCTTGACAACCGGTGCCCGGTGCGGTGGTCGGGCGACGTGTCGTGGGTGCCGATCGGCAGAAGGCGGGTTTGATGGCACGGACGCGACGCATCGCGCATTGGGATCCCGAGGATCTGGTGGCCTGGGAAGCGGGCAACAAGCTCATCGCCCGGCGCAACCTGATCTGGTCGATCGCCACCATGCACGTCGCCTTTTCCATCTGGTACCTGTGGTCGGTGATGGTGCTGTTCATGCCGCAGGCCCGCTACGGTTTCACGACCGGCGACAAGCTGCTGGTGGGCGCCACCGCGGCACTGGTCGGGGCGCTGGTGCGCATCCCGTACGCCATGGGCACCGCGCGGCTGGGCGGTCGCAACTGGGCCGTGCTGTCGTCGCTGGTGCTGCTGATCCCCACGCTTGCGGCCATCGTGCTGCTGGCTCACCCAGGGTTGCCGTTGTGGCCGTATCTGGTGTGCGCGGCGCTGACCGGCTTGGGCGGCGGGAACTACGCGGCCGCGCTGGCCAACGTCGAATCGTTTTTCCCGCAGCGGCGCAAGGGGTTCGCGCTGGGTCTCACCGGAGGCGTCGGCAATCTCGGCGCGGCCGGCATCCAGGCGGTCGGACTGGTGGTGCTGGCCACCGCCGGTAACCAGGCGCCGTACTGGGTGTGCGCCGTCTATCTGGTGCTGCTGGCGCTCGTCGGGGTGGGCGCCGCGCTGTTTATGGACAACCTGGACCATTCCGTCGAGGTCGGTCACGTGCGCTCGGTGCTGACGGTGCCCGACACCTGGACGATTTCGTTCCTGTACATGTGCGCCTCGGGCTCGTTCATCGGATTCGCGTTCGCCTTCGGCCAGGTGATAGCCCACAACCTGATCGCCGGCGGGCAGACGCACGGGCAGGCCGCGCTGCACGCCGCCGAGATCGCCTTCGCCGGGCCGCTGCTCGGATCGATGGCGCGGGTGGTCGGCGGCAAGCTGGGGGACCGCTTCGACGGCGGCCGGGTCACCCTGACCGTGCTGGCCGCCATGATCGTTGCGGGCGGCTTCCTGGTCGCGGTGAGCACGCACGACGACCTGACCCGCCCGTCCGGCGCCCCGGTGTCGCTGTACACGACCGCCGGCTACATCGCCGGCTTCATCGCGTTGTTCATCTGCTGCGGCATCGGCAAGGGATCGGTGTTCAAGCTGATCCCGTCGGTCTTCGCGCAGCGCAGCCGGGCGTTGGAGCTCGGCGACACCGAACGACGCCACTGGGAACGGGCCCGGTCGGCGGCGCTGATCGGCTTCGCCGGCTCGTTCGGCGCGCTGGGCGGCGTGGTGATCAACCTGGCGCTGCGCCAGTCCTATGCCAGCACCGGCAGCTCGACGCCGGCGTTCGGGGCGTTCATGCTGTGCTACGTCGCGGCGGCGGCCCTGACCTGGGCCAGATATGTGCGCCCACGCCGGGCGCCCGAGCCGCGCATCGCGCCGGACTGGCAGCCGATGGCCGAGCAGCCGGTCAGCTCGTGAGGGCCTCCGACAGGTTCTCCGGGTGCAGCATCTCGGCGTAGCGCAGCCGCTCGGGGATCCCGAAACCGTCGACCAGGGTTTGGGCGTGCGGCCGCAGCGCCCGGCAGCGGTCGTTGATTCCCCGGGTGACCGCCTTGGCGCGCTCGGTGGACAGGTAGCGGTGCTCGATGTACCAGGCCTTGTCGTCCTCGATCACCGACAGCGCGTACAGGTCGCACAGGATGCCCAACAGCTCGCGGGCCTGCTCGTCGGGGCAGCCGTCGATGCCGGCGACGAACGCTTCCAGCACCACCCGGTCGATGTGCGCGCTGGCCGCGTGCAACACATGGTCCTGCACCGAGTTGAACGCGTCGAATTCGGACATCTCTTTCGATTTCGCCTGCAGCCGCCGCGCCACCGAGGCCAGCAGATACTCCTCGCGGTCTTCGAACATCTTGATCTGGGTGCCGCGGTTGAACAGGCTGCCCTCTTCCTCGCTGTCCTGCCGGGCGTCGACGATGGTCTGGATGATCGTCTCGGCCGCGGTGCGTTTGATGACGCGATCGCCAACGGCGTTGGCGGCGAAGCGAACCCATTCGACCGGACTCATGCTCTTGATGTCGTCGGCGTAGGCGGTCAGCAGCTCCTTGGCCACCAGCTGGGTCAGCACGTGGTTGTCGCCCTCGAAGGTGGTGAACACGTCGGTGTCGCCGCGCAGCGCGATCAGCCGGTTCTCGGCCATATAGCCCGCGCCGCCGCAGGCCTCGCGGGACTCCTGGATCGCCCGCGTCGCATGCCAGGTGTTGGCGGCCTTCAGCCCGGCCGCGCGCGCTTCCAGTTCGCGCTGCTCGTCGGCATCGGGATCGTCGGCGCTCTGGATGTCGTGGCACTTGCTGACCAGTTCGTTCTGCGCGAACTGCAGCGCGTATGACTTGGCGATCAACGGGAACAACCGCCGCTGGTGCACCAGGTAGTCCATGATCAGCACCTCGGAGTCGCCGTCCGGGGTGGTGAATTGCTTGCGCTGCAACGCATATCGGGTGGCGATGTCCAGCGCCACCCGGCCCGCCGCACCGGCGCTGCCGCCGACCGTGATCCGGCCGCGAACCAGCGTGCCCAGCATGGTGAAGAACCGGCGGTTGGGATTCTCGATCGGCGAGCTGTAGGTGCCGTCCGGGGCCACGTCGCCGTACTTGTTCAGCAGATTGACCCGGGGCACGCGGACGTGGTCGAACACGATGCGCCCGTTGTCCACCCCGGGCAGGCCGCCCTTGTATTCGCAGTCCGAGGTGGTCACCCCGGGCAGGTCGTTGCCGTCGGCGTCACGGATCGGCACCAAGAGGCAGTGCACACCGTGATTGAGCGGCTTGCCGTCTTCGGTGGTGATCAGTTGCGCGAATACCGCTGCCACCGTGGCGGTTTCGGCGGCCCCGCCGATGTAGTCCTTGCGGGCCGACGGGGTGGGGGAGTCGATCACGAACTCCTCGGTCGCCGGGTCGTAGGTGGCGGTCGTCTCCAGCGACTGAACGTCGCTGCCGTGCCCGGTCTCGGTCATCGCGAAACAACCGCGCAACTCCAGGCTGATGATCTTGGGCACGTAGGTCTCGTGATGGCGCTCGGTGCCCAGGTTCTCCACGGCCCCGCCGAACAGGCCCCACTGCACCCCGGCCTTCACCATCAACGACAGGTCCGACATCGCCAGCATCTCGATCATGGTGATCGCCGCGCCGACATCGCCGGTGCCGCCGTGTTCTTTGCGGAAGCCGTCAGCGGCCGCGCCGAACGCCGCCATGATCCGCATCTGCTCGGCCACCTTGGTGCGGGCGATCACGGTGTTGGGGGTGTAGTGGGGACGGAACAGGTCCTCGCTCAGCGTCTCCCGCATCCGGTTTCTGACGTCACGCCAACGCCCGTCCAGTGCGTTGCGCAGATGTTCGGCTGTGCTTGTCGTTTCTGGCGCCATGAACCGACCGTAACGTGCGCGTCGCGTCGCCGGAACAACGACGACAATTCATGTCGCCGAACGGATCTTCCCGGGTGAGCGCAACCGGTAGAGGGTCACGCCCGCGGCGGCGACGCCGAACAGCACGAGCATCACCATGTCGAAGACCCACCAGCCGCTGTAGTGCGTCCAGGTCTCGGCGTTGGCGGCCAGCGGGTCGATCCGGCGCAGGTTCACCGTGGACGCCGACGCGGCGAAACCCCACCGGGCCGGGACGAGCCAGCTGATCTGCTGCAGCCCCCACATGCTGACCAGCTGCACCAGGCTTCCGTTGAACAGCACCGCGGCCAGAATCACCGGCACCAGCAGCGGCAGGACTTCGCCCAGCGACTTGCCCAGCGCCGACAGCGCCAGGCCGATCACCGCGGACACCATCGCGGTGACTGCCACGGCGACGTAGAGCTCGAACGTGGCGTCGTGCAGGACGACGGCGCCGTACACCGGAGCACCCTTGACGGCGATGACGACGGCGAACATGACGGCCGCCCAGACGGCCGCGGCCAGCGCGTACACGGCGATCTTGGCGGCCAGGTAGGCCGGCGCGGACAGCCCGACCTGTTGTTCGCGGCGGTAGACGCGATGCTCGCCCACCATGGCCGGAACCGTCAGCGCCGTCCCGATGATCACCGCGGCAACGTTGAGCAGAGCCAGGATCTCGATGGCCTCGTGCGCGTTGGCACTGCTCGGCGCGGGCCGCGCCAGGCCCGAATCGCCGGGGATCAGCAGCGTCAGTCCCGCCAACACGAACGGCAGCAGCGCCAGAAATGCGAAGTAGAGGCGATTGGCGAGCAGCAGCCGGATCTCGCGGCGGGCCACCCACCGCACCTGCCGGTTGCCCGGCAGCGCGGTCGGCGGCGCCCACGGCGCCGCGACCTCCGGCGGGATGGTCGGCGCCGCGGATTGCGGCCGCGCCCGAAACGCGCGATGGGCGCCGTCCGGATCGGCGCCGACCCGGGCCAGCACCGCCGACCAGTCGGCGCTGCCCATCGCGGACTCGGCCTGCAGCGGCGTCCCGAGATAGGCGACCTTGCCGGCGGCGGTGAGCACCAACACCTGATCGCACATGTTGACGTCGGTGAGCGACGTGCGCGACGAGATCGCCGCCACCACGACGCAGCCGAGATTGGCCTGGCGGCGCAGCACGGCCATCACGTGGCGCTGCTGCGCCGCGTTCAGCCCGGCGGTCGGCTCGTCCACCACCAGCAGGCTCGGTCGCGTGACGAGCTCGATCGCCAGTGCGGTGCAGCGCCGCACCTCGGGCGCGAGTTTGCGGATCCTGGTGTCGCGGTGGGTCGTCAGGTCGAGTTCGTCGAGCACCTGGCCGAGGACCCGGTCGCGTTGCTCCGCCGAGGTTTCCGGCGGTAGCCGCAATTCGGCGGCATAGCGCAGCGCTTGTTCGACGGTGAGCCGCCGGTGCAGGCGCTCCTCGCGCGAGACGACCCCGATGCGGGCGCGCATGGCCGCCGGTTCGGCGTGCACGTCGTGTCCGTCGACGGTGACGCGCCCGGAGCTGGGCGTCCGGGTGCCCGCCAGCAGCGCCAGCAGCGCGGCATTGCGCGCCGGGGAGGGTCCGATGACCGCGGTCATGGTGCCGGGCTTCGCCGTGAATGAGATGCCCGACAGCGTCTCGTGGCCGTCGACGGACAGCCCGAGCTGATAGGCCACCACGCCGGTGGTGCGGGCGGCGGTGCGCAGCGGCAGCCGATGGGTGGAGTTGGCTTCGTCGGTGCGGAACGACGGGCGCTGGGCGCGCAGCTTGGAGGTGATCATCCGCTCGATCAGGCCCGGGCCCTTGGGCGGCTCGGGCGCCGGCGCGGGCGGGGCCGGCGGCGGAACGTGAGGGGGAGGCGGTGGAACGGGTGGCGGCGCGGCCGCGGGCATGCGCTGGGTGGCGCTTTGGGTCGGCACCCTGGGGTCGGGGGCGGTCGGCCGGCCCGGCGGAACAGGCGGCGCGGCCGGGGGATTCGGCGGCCGCGGCGCCGAGTGTCCCGGGTCGGCGACCTGGAAAACCAGCCGCGGGCCGTGCCGGGGATCTTCGATGGTGATGGCCAGGCCGTCGCGGATCTCGACCGTCGGGACCCGGGATCCGTCCAGGAAGATGCCGCGGTGGCTCAGGTCGATGGCCACCCAGTGGGCGCCGGTGAAGCGCAGCACCACGTCCACGCGCGGCGCCGGGGGTGGTTGCGGGGCGAGGCGTTCCAGCGGGATGTCACAGCCGGGGCCGTAGCCCACCACCACGTCGCGACCGGGGGCGAAGACGTACCTGCTCGGTCCGGCCCATACGGTCAGCGAGGCCGGAAGCGCCGAAGCCTCGGTCGGCATCGCCCCACCCTTTCGTCACCGGTCTGTTCGACTACGTGTCTACCCTCGCGCCAGGTCCGGCCACCAGCCTCAGGACGTCTGGCGCCGGCCCGCCAGCGAGGACGCGAGGGAGGCGTTGTCGAGCAGCCGTCGCAACACGTCGACCGCCTGCCGCAGCACCTGCCGGTCTTCGGCGTCGAGCAGCGCCAGCTGCGGTTGGATCGCGGCGGCCCGGTCGGCCCGCACCGCGTTCAGGGTGCGCCTGCCCTCGGCGGTGATGCGGATCCGCACCGCGCGCGCATCGCCGGGATCGACCGTTCGGGTGACCAGGCCCGCTTCCTCGAGTCGGCGCACCTGCGTCGTCATCGTCGGCTGCGAGCAGTGGTCGACGGCGGCCAGGTCACCGATCCGGGCCTCGCCGTGAGCTTCGATGGTTGCCAGCAGCCTGGCCTGCGCTGCCGGCAACGGCATCTGGATGCGCTGGGTGGCCAGCCGGTTGAGCCGCGCGACCACGGCGAGCAGGTCGGCCCCCAGTCCCTGCCCTCCCTCGAGCTTTGCGGTGTCGACGACGTTGTCCATGTCTCCATGGTTGCATAGCTTTGCTAAGCGTGGTCTCAGCGCGGGCGCGTGCCGTGCGAAACACCTTCTTCAGCGGACACTCCCGCGGCCGGCTGGCAGAATCGCCCAAGTGACCTTGCTGCGTTTTCGGCCATCCGGACCAGGGGCACTGCGGCCGAATGAGTTGGCACAGGCCGCGGTCATGGGGGCTCTGTGTGCGGCGATCGAGATCCTCGCCGCGGTGATCCCATTCGCTCAGGGACTGGGCGTGCTGGGCACCGTGCCCATGGGATTGCTGGCTTACCGCTACCGCCCCCGCGCGCTGATGGCCGCGACGGTAGCCGGCGGGGTGATCGCGTTCCTGATCGCCGGGCTGGGCAGCCTTTTCATGCTCGTCGACTGCGCCTGGGTCGGCGGATTGTGCGGCATCGTCAAACGCAAGGGTCGCGGCACGCCGACGGTCGCGTTGTTGTCGTTGATCGCTGGCGTGCTGTGGGGCGCCGGATGGGTCGCGGTGTTGGCGGTGCTGACCCGGCTGCGTCATCTGTTCTTCGACGTCATCACGGCCAACGCCAACGGCGTTGCGGCCTTCCTGAACTGGATGCACCTGCAGGGCGTGGGCGCAGGGCTGAAGCGGTACGTCGCCGACGGGCTGCAGCACTGGCCGCTGCTGATCTTCCCCTACATGATCCTGTTGGTCGTCGTCGTCTCGTTCATCAGCTGGTCGGCACTGTCTCGGCTGCTGGATCGGATGCGCAAGATCCCCGACGTGCACAAGCTGGACCCTCCCGACGACGGGCACGCCGCCATCGGGCCGGTTCCGGTGCGGTTGGAGAACGTGCGGTTCCGTTATCCGGGTGCCGAGCAGGACGCGCTGCGCGAGGTCAGCCTGGACATCCAGGCCGGCGAACACGTCGCGGTCACCGGCGCCAACGGCTCGGGCAAGACCACCCTGATGCTGATCCTGGCCGGCCGGCAACCGACGTCGGGCACCGTGCACCGGCCCGGCGCGGTGGGACTCGGCGAGGTCGGCGGCACGGCAATTGTGTTGCAGCACCCCAAAAGTCAAGTCCTGGGCACCCGGGTCGCCGACGACGTGGTGTGGGGTCTGCCGCCGGGCACCGACATCGATGTGCACCGGTTGCTGCGCGAAGTCGGCCTGGACGGGCTGGCCGAACGCGACACCGGAAGCCTGTCCGGCGGCGAGTTGCAGCGGCTGGCGCTGGCGGCGGCGCTGGCGCGGGACCCGAAGCTGTTGATCGCCGACGAGGTCACCACCATGGTGGACCAGCAGGGCCGAGATGCGTTGCTGGGCATCCTGTCTGGTCTCGCGAAACGGCATCAGACCGCCCTGGTGCACATCACCCACTACGACAACGAGGCCGCGTCCGCCGACCGCGTCATCAAGCTCAGCGACTCACCGGACAACACCGTCGCCGCCGAAACCAACGCCGCGGCCGCGCCGGCCGTCGCCGTCCCGCACGGTTCGGGGGTGCCCGTGCTGGAGCTCATCGACGTCAGCCACGAATACGCCAGCGGCACACCGTGGTCCAAGGTCGCCCTGCGCGATGTCAGCTTCGTGGTGGAACAGGGCGACGGGCTGTTGATCCACGGCGGCAACGGCTCGGGCAAGTCGACGCTGGCCTGGATCATGGCCGGGTTGACCACTCCCACCAGCGGCAGCTGCCTGATCGACGGCCGGCCCACCAACGAGCGGGTCGGCGAGGTCGCGCTGTCGTTCCAGTCGGCCCGGCTGCAGTTGATGCGCGATCACGTGGACACCGAAGTGGCGTCGGCTGCCGGGTTTTCGCCCACCGACCAGGACCGGGTGGCCGAGGCGCTGATGTCGGTCGGACTGGATCCGGCGATGGGCAAACGGCGCATCGACCAACTCAGCGGCGGCCAGATGCGCCGGGTAGTGCTGGCCGGCCTGCTGGCCCGGTCCCCGCGGGCGCTGGTGCTCGACGAGCCGCTGGCCGGGTTGGACATCGGCAGCCAGCGCGGCCTGCTGCGGCTGCTGGAAAACCTGCGCAGAGAACGGGGTTTGACGGTGGTGGTGATCTCGCACGACACCGTCGGGCTCGAGGAGCTGTGCCCGCGGTCGCTGTACCTGCGCGACGGAGCCCTGCAAACGGCGTCCACCGCGGCGGGGGGAATGCCGTGACCGCGCCCTCGGACACCAAGTCGCCGGCCGGCCGGACTCGGCGGCCGCCGCGACCGGTGGTGCTGCTGGTCCCGGTGCCCGGCACCTCGAAAATCCACGAATTGTGGGCCGGCACCAAACTACTTGTGGTGCTGGGTGTTTCGGTGCTGCTGACGTTCTTTCCGGGGTGGGTGACCGTGGGGTTGATGCTGGCCCTGCTGGTGGCCGCGGCCCGGCTGGCCCACATTCCGCGCGGCGCGCTGCCCTCGCCGCGGCGCTGGATCTGGATCGTGCTGGCGGTGGGCGGCATCACGGCCGCGCTGGGTGCCGGGAGTCCGGTGGTCTCGATCGCCGGGCTGCACATCGGGTTGGGCGGAACGCTGCACTTCCTGCGCGTCACCGCCTTGTCGATCGTGTTGATCGGGCTGGGCGCGATGCTGTCGTGGACCACCAACGTCGCCGAAATGGGGCCCGCCCTGGCCACTTTGGGACGCCCGCTGCGGTGGCTGCGCATCCCGAGCGACGAATGGGCCGTCGCGCTGGCGCTGGCGCTGCGCGCCTTCCCGATGCTGATCGAAGAATTCCAGGTGCTCTACGCGGCCCGCCGACTGCGCCCCAACCAGACACCGCGCAGCCGCCGGGCCCGCCGCCGTCAGCAGGCCCGGGACATGATCGACTTGCTCACCGCGGCAATCGTCGTGACGTTGCGCCGCGCCGACGAGATGGGCGACGCGATCACCGCCCGGGGCGGTATCGGGCAGTTGTCGGCCGCCCCGGCGCGACCGAAACTCGCGGACTGGGTGACCCTGACCATCACCGTCGCCGCCGGCGCCATCGGGGTGGCGCTGGACTCGATGATCCCCTTCCAGTAGGCCGGCCGGTTCCTGCGCGCCCGCTAGGGCCGCATCCGGTCGATGAGGTTGGACAACACGACGATGCTTTCGCTGCGTTCGACGTCCGCGCTGGACCGGATCCGTTCCAACGCCACCTCCAAATGCCGCATGTCGCGGGCCAATACGTGCAGGATGGCGTCCGGGGTGCCGGTCACCGTCGCGGCGCTGAACACCTCGGGGATGTCCACCCAGGCCGCCCGCAGCTCGTCGGGCGCGATGCGGCCGTGGCAGAACACCTGAACGTAGGCCTCGGTGTTCCAGCCCAGTGCGTTGCGGTCGACGACGGTGGTGAAGCCCTTGATGACCCCGCTGTCCAGCATCCGGTCGACGCGGCGCTTCACCGCCGGCGCCGACAGGTTCACCTTGTCGCCGATTTCGGCGAAGGTGGCGCGGGCGTGCTCGGTCAGCTCGGCGAGGATGCGCTCGTCGGTGTCGTCCAGGCGATCCATGGCCCCTCCCCGGTGCTGAGACAACAGATCATCGAATATCCGACTATAGCGCAATAAATCGACGGCAGACACGCAATGATAGTCGTTTGATTGTTCAGGGGACCGCAAATACCGTTGATGGATGACGGATCAATACGTGCGGGCAGCCCGCCCGGTGCCCCGATCAGCCGCCCGCACCGGCCGGGTGCACCGGCTCCCCAGCGTCCGCCGGTATGCGATGACGCGACCGTCCTTCTTCGCGGTCGACTACGCGATCAACCCCTGGATGGACGTCACCACCCTCGTCGACGCCGGCCGCGCGCAGGCCCAGTGGGAGGCACTGCGCCGCACCTATTTACGGCTCGGCCACCGGGTGGACGTGATCGAGCCGGTGGCCGGGCTGCCGGACATGGTCTATGCCGCCAACGGCGGGTTCATCGCGGGAGACGTCGCGATCGTGGCCAGGTTTCGGTTCGCGCAGCGGGCCGGCGAGTCTCGCGCCTACGCCGAATGGATGCGCTCGCTGGGCTATCGGCCGCTGCTCACCCGCCACGTCAACGAGGGGCAGGGCGATCTGCTGAAGGTCGGCGACATCGTGTTGGCCGGCTGGGGGTTTCGCACCGACCGCCGGGCGCATCCGGAGATTTCGGCCGCGCTGCGCGCGCCGGTCGTGTCGCTGGAACTGGTCGACCCGCGCTTCTACCATCTCGACACCGCGTTGGCGGTGCTCGACGATCGCACGATCGCGTTCTACCCGCCCGCGTTCAGCGACACGGCCCGGCGGCAACTGGGTGCGCTGTTCCCGGATGCCATCGTGGTCGGCCCGGCCGACGCGCACGTGTTGGGCCTCAACGTCGTCTCCGACGGGTTACATGTGGTACTGCCCTCTGCCGCAACGGGTTTCGCAACCCAATTGCGCCGGGCGGGGTTCGAGCCGATAGGCGTCGATTTGTCCGAGCTGCTCAAAGGCGGCGGCTCCGTCAAGTGCTGCACATTGGAGGTGTTTCCATGACGATTCTGGACGGGCAGCTCACCGCGACCCGCGTGGATTCTGCGATCAGGCTGGCGGAAAAGCGTGCCGCGCACAACTATTCGCCATTACCGATCGTCGCCGCGAGCGCGCAGGGGGCGTGGATCACCGATGTCGACGGCCGCCGCTACCTGGACTGCCTGTCCGCCTATTCCGCGGTGAACTTCGGCCACCGCCACCCCGAGATCGTCGCCACCGCCCATGCGCAGCTGGACACCGTCACGCTGGTCAGCCGCGCGGTCCATTCCGACAAGCTCGGGCCGTTCTGCGCGGCGCTCGCCTACCTGTGCGACAAGGACATGGTGCTGCCGATGAATTCGGGCGCCGAAGCCGTGGAAAGCGGCCTCAAGGTGGCCCGCAAGTGGGGGGCCGAGGTCAAGGGGGTTCCCGCCGGCCAGGCCAATATCATCGTGGCGGACAACAACTTCCACGGCCGCACCATCAGCATCGTCAGCTTCTCCTCGGACGCCGCGGCACGGGACGGGTTCGGCCCCTTCACGCCGGGATTCCGCTCGGTGCCGTTCGGTGATGCCGGCGCGCTGGCCCAGGCGATCGACGACAACACCGTCGCGGTGCTGCTGGAGCCGATCCAGGGTGAGGCCGGCATCGTCGTCCCGCCCGACGACTACCTGCCGGCCGTCCGCGCGCTGTGCAGCGAGCACAACGTGCTGATGATCGCCGACGAGATCCAATCCGGCCTGGCGCGTACCGGTTACACGTTCGCCTGCGACCGGTGGCGGGTGGTGCCCGACGTCTACCTGCTGGGCAAAGCCCTGGGCGGCGGGGTGGTTCCGCTGTCGGCGGTGGTGGCCGACCGGGAGATCCTGGGTGTGTTGCATCCCGGCGAACACGGCTCCACCTTCGGCGGCAACCCGCTGGCCGCCGCGATCGGCACCACCGTGGTGTCCATGCTGGCCCGCGGCGAGTACCAGGCACGCGCGACCGCGCTGGGCGCGCACCTGCAGCGGCGGCTGCGGGCGCTGGTCGGTCACGGGGTGGACGAGGTGCGCGGCCTGGGGTTGTGGGCAGGGGTGGACATCGACCCGTCGCTGGGCAGCGGCCGGGAGATGAGCCTGCGGCTGGCCGAGCGGGGCGTGCTGGTGAAGGACACGCACGGCGCGACCTTGCGCTTCGCGCCGCCTCTGGTGGTCACCGCGCAGGAGATCGACTGGGCGGTCGGCCAGCTTGCTGCGGTGTTGCGGGAGGCTGCTTCATAATCAGCTGACCCGGCAACAGGAGGGGCAATTGCCAGCCACGCCGATCGGCTTGAGAGCACAGCTGCTGCGACGACGCCCGGTGGTGGGCGCACACGTGGCCCCCGGCACCGCCGATCACCTCCGGCGCGGCATCGGGACCTTCCAGCTGACCATGTTCGGGGTCGGGTCGACGATCGGCACCGGCATCTTCTTCGTCATGTCCCAGGCCGTCCCCGAGGCCGGCCCCGCGGTCATCGTCTCCTTCCTGCTCGCCGGCGTCGCCGCCGGGCTGGCGGCCGTGTGCTACGCCGAATTGGCTTCGGCGGTACCGGTTTCGGGCTCGTCGTATTCCTACGCCTACACCACGCTGGGCGAGGTGGTCGCGATGGGCGTGGCGGCCTGCCTGCTGCTGGAATACGGGGTGGCCACCGCCGCGGTCTCGGTGAACTGGAGCGGCTACTTGAACAAGCTGCTGAGCAATGTCGTGGGATTCCAACTGCCGCATGCCTTGTCGGCCGCACCGTGGGACGCGCAACCCGGCTACGTCAATCTGCCGGCGGTCATGCTGATCGGGATGTGCGCCCTGTTGCTGATCCGCGGGGCCAGCGAATCGGCCAAGGTCAACGCGATCATGGTGATGATCAAGCTCGGCGTGCTCGTCGTCTTCGGGATCCTTGCCTTCACCGCGTTCGACGTGCACCACCTCGACGACTTCGCGCCGTTCGGTGTCGCCGGTGTGGGCACGGCCGCCGGCACCATCTTCTTCTCCTACATCGGCCTCGATGCGGTGTCCACCGCGGGCGACGAGGTGACGAACCCGCAGAAGACCATGCCGCGCGCGCTGATCGCCGCGCTGTCGACCGTCACCGGCGTGTACGTGTTCGTCGCGCTCGCCGCGCTGGGGACGCAGCCGTGGCAGGACTTCGGCGGTCAGCAGGAGGCCGGGCTCGCCACCATCCTCGACCATGTTACGCACGGCAGCTGGGCCAGCACCATTTTGGCTGCGGGCGCGGTCATTTCGATCTTCAGCGTCACGCTGGTCACCATGTACGGCATCACCCGCATCCTGTTCGCCATGGGCCGGGACGGGCTGCTGCCGCCGCGGTTCGCCAGGGTGAACCCGCGCACCATGACGCCGGTGAACAACACCGTGATCGTCGCGGTCGCCGCCTCTACCCTGGCCGCGTTCATTCCGCTGCAAAACCTGGCCGACATGGTCTCGATCGGCACGCTCACCGCGTTCGTCGTCGTCTCCGTCGGGGTGATCGTGTTACGGGTGCGCGAGCCCGACCTGCCACGCGGGTTCCGGGTCCCGGGTTACCCTGTCACGCCCGTCCTTTCGATCATGGCCTGCGGGTACATCC
This sequence comes from Mycobacterium sp. MAC_080597_8934, assembly GCF_000523975.1. NCBI lineage: Bacteria > Bacillati > Actinomycetota > Actinomycetes > Mycobacteriales > Mycobacteriaceae > Mycobacterium > Mycobacterium sp. MAC_080597_8934. The sequence goes on from NZ_JAOS01000002.1 coordinate 124,253, forward strand.
TGGCGAGCTTGCACTGGTACACCTGGATCGCGTTCAGCGGCTGGGTGTTGCTGGCGCTGATCTTCTACTTCGTCTGGGGCCGTCACCACAGCGCACTCAACGACGCGGCGGTCGACCCGTCCGGCCAGGAGCGCTGACCGGCTTACCGGCGGGCCGCGGCGTTGGCCGCCGCCTGAGCCGCCTCAGTGTCGTGGCGACATCGCCGCGGCCGGAGAACATTTCGTCGAAGTAGGGCCGCAGCGCATCGTTGCCGGCGGCGAAGCCGGCGCCGCCCGGGGCGGCGATGCGCGGCCCGTTGAGCACCGCGAAGAAGGGTGTGACGTCCACGCCGCGGGCGGCCCAGTAGCGGAAGTACACCGGTTGCGCCGAGGTCACCGCGGGAATGGCCGCGCCGTAGCGGCCCAGGTATTCGTTGCCCTGCCTGCTGCCCATCCAGGCCAGCACCTGGCGCACCGCCCCGGGATGCTTGGTCGCGGCGTTGCCCGCTGCGGCAATGCCGTTGGTGACGCTCACCCGGCCCACCGGCCCGGCGGGCATCATCGCCACACCCCACCGGAAGCGCGCATCGCGGGCCACCGGCGCCAGGTTGTAGGTGCCCGATTGGAAGAGGGCCATCCGGCCGGCGAGGAACTGGTTGCGGGAGAAGTCGCCGTTGTCGTTGGTGTCGGCGGCCGGGGGCGCGACGTGGTCGCGGTTGATCAGGTCGACCAGGTAGCGAAACGCCGACACCGCGGCGGGATTGTCGAAGGCGAACTCGTCGCCGCGCTGGAAGACACCGCCGGCCGAACCGATGTAATTCAGGTAGATGCCCTGCGGGTCGTTGGCCGCGTTGTAGCCCCACTGCCGCACCCGTCCCGGGTCGAATCCCCGGGTGTCGCCGCGGTTTCCGTCGGCGTCGACGGTGAGCCGGGCCAGCAGCGGACGCAACGTGTCCCCGCGGGCCGGGTCCCACCGCAGGCTGTTCAGCTGGGCCGGGTCGATGCCGGCCGAGCCGAGCAGGTCCGCGTTGTAGTACAAGGCGATACCGGCGTCCGTGAGCTGCGGCACGCCCCACAGCTGTCCGTGCCGGGTGAACTGCTCGACGACGGGTCGCTCCCAGTCCGCGGCCGCGTTAGTGCCAAGTGTGTCAAGGATATTCAGCAGTCGGCCGCTGTCGGCGTAGGCGGCGAGGTAGGCGTTGGACAGCCAGAAGATGTCGTCGGCGCTGCCACCGGCGACGTCGGTGCGCAGGGTGTTGAAGTAGGTCGAGTACGCGACCATGTTGACGTGCACTTCGATGTCGGGATGGACACGGGTGAACGCCGCGAACGATTGCCGGTAAGCCTCGGCGAGCTCGTCGCCCCAGACTCGCACCGTCACGATCGTTTTGTCGCCGTGCGGCTGCCCGGAATAGTCCAGCAGCACCGCCGCCGCGGCCAGCAACGCGGCGACCAGCGCCACCGCCCCGGCGACCAGCGTGGAGAAGCGGGGCCGGGTCACTTGAGTCCCGAGACGACGATCGAGGCGACGATGTGACGCTGGAAGATGACGAACAGCGTGACCAGCGGGACGATCGCGATGGTGGTCGCCGCCATCACCAGCGTCCATTGCGCGTTGAACCGGGTCTGCAGATCGGCGGTCGCCACCGTGAGCACCCGCCACTTGTGCCCGCTGGTGATCACCAACGGCCACATGAAGTTGTTCCACTGCGAGACCACGGTGATCAACGCCAGCGCGGCCAGCACCGGCCGGCTGGACGGGATCACCACGTGCACGATCACGTCCAGGGTGTGGGCGCCGTCCAGGCGGGCGGCATTGACCAGGTCGTTCGGAATCATGCGAAAGTGCTCGCGCAGCAGGAAGATTGCGTACGGCGAGCCGAACATGAACGGCAGCACCAACGCCCAGAACGTGTTGCGCAGGCCCAGCTGGGCCATCATCAGATACATCGGCACGATGGTGACCGTGCCCGGCACCATCAGCGTCGCGATGTAGACCCAGAACAGCGCGTCGCGGCCGGGAAACCGCAAGCGCGCGAACGCGTATCCGGCCAGCACCGAGAACGTCAGCTGGCCGACCAGGATGACCGCCGTCATCAACGCCGTCACCGCCGCCGCGCGGCCGAACCCGGCCCCGGCCAGGTCGGCGAAATTGGACAGGGTGGGCGGTCGCGGCAGCTGCAACGGGGTGCCGGTGACGAATTGATGCGCCGAGGTGAACGCCGTCAGCAAGCCAAGTGTGAACGGCGCCAACGTGATCAACGCGCCCACCAGCAGGCCGGCGTAGATCGCGATGTTGGCGCGAGCGCGGTCAGGTGAGGTCATAGCTGATCCGCCGCCGGAAATACAGATGCTGAACCAGGGTGACGCCGATCAGGATCACGAACAGCACCACCGCCATCACCGACGCCCGGCCGATGGCCGCCGAGCCGAACGCCTCGGCGTAGATGCGGTGTGCCACCAGGTCGGTGCGGCCGGCGGGACCGCCGCCGGTCAACGCGTACACCGTGTCGAAAACCTGTGCGCTGCTGACGATCCCGGTCACCAGCACAAAGAACGTCGTCGGTCGCAGCATGGGCATGGTGATGCGCCAGAACCGCTGCCACGCGTTGGCGCCGTCGGTGCGTGCCGCCGCGTGAATGTCCCCGGGGATGGCGAGCAGGCCGGCCAGGAACGACAACGAGACATACCCGACGTTGGTCCACACCACGACGGCCGACACCAGCGGCAGTGCAAAGCTCGGGTCGGACAGCCATTCGATGCTGTGCCCCAGTACCGCGCTCACCGCGCCGTCGGTGGGCGCCAGGATCCAGCGCCACAGCACCGCGATGGCCAGCGGTGCGCAAATCCACGGCAGCACATAGACGGTGCGGAACAGCCCGGTGCCGGGCAGCCGGCGGGCCAGCATGGTGGCGGCCAGCAGACCCAGCGCCGTCTGCGCCGGGACCACCATGGCCACGAAGACGGCCGTGACCATCAGCGAGTTGCCGAACCCGGCGTCGGTCAGCACCGACCGCCAATTGGACAGGCCGACAAAGCGCAGCGGGCCCAGCAGATCCCACCGGCACAGGCTCAACCAGATCACCACCAGGATGGGCAGCAGTAGAAACGCGAGCACACCGAACAAGCTCGGCGCCAGCAGCGCGTAGCCCAACGCGGTGGACCGCGGTGCAACCCGGCGTTCGGCGCTGGCCATGGGGTAATTAAAGCGGGCGCTGCCACGGTTTGTGGGGACCGGCCGTTACGGTGGAGCCGTGACACCGAACCGGGGGATCGATGCCGACTTCCTGGACCTGCCGCGCCACGAACTGGCCGACGCGGCGCTGTCCGCGGCCACCGCGGCCGGGGCCAGCCATGCCGACCTGCGGGTTCACCGGCTCATCACCGAGATCATCCAGCTGCGCGACGGCGAGCTGGAAACCGCGGTGATCAATCGCGAGGTCGGGTTGGCGGTGCGGGTGATCGTCGACGGCACCTGGGGATTCGCGTCGCACGCGGAGTTGGCGCCGTCGGTGGCCGCCGAGACCGCCCGCCGCGCCGTGCACGTGGCCACCACGCTGGCCACGCTGAGCAGCGAGCGGGTCGAGCTGGCGCCCGAACCCGTCTACCGAGACGCCACGTGGGTGTCGAGCTACCGGATCGACCCGTTCGACGTCTCCGCCGCCGACAAGATCGGCGTGCTGGGCGACTACTCGGGGCGGCTGCTCGCCGCTGACGGCATCGATCACGTGTCGGCGCTGCTGACCGCCGTCAAGGAGCAGACGTTCTACGCCGACACGTTCGGCTCGTCGATCACCCAGCAGCGGGTGCGGGTGCTGCCCTCGCTGGAAGCGGTGACGGTGGACGCCCAGGCGGGCAGCTTCGACTCGATGCGGACGTTGGCGCCGCCGATGGGTCGTGGCTGGGAGGCCCTGGCCGGTGACGAGGTGTGGAATTGGACCGACGAGCTGGCGCAGCTGCCGTCCCTGCTGGCCGAGAAGGTCAAGGCACCCACAGTGGTTCCCGGGCCCACCGACCTGGTGATCGACCCGACCAACCTCTGGCTGACCATTCATGAATCGATCGGGCACGCAACCGAATACGACCGCGCCATCGGCTACGAGGCCGCCTACGCCGGCACGTCGTTCGCCACACCGGACAAGCTGGGCACTATGCGGTACGGGTCGCCGGTGATGAACGTGACCGCGGACCGGACCGTCGAATTCGGTTTGGCCACCATCGGTTACGACGATGAGGGGGTGGCCGCGCAAAGCTGGGATCTGGTGCGCGACGGGATTTTCACCGGTTATCAGCTGGACCGGGTGTTCGCCCGGCGGCTCGGACACCCCCGCTCCAACGGCTGCTCGTACGCGGATTCGCCGCATCACGTGCCGATCCAGCGCATGGCCAATGTCTCGCTGCAGCCCGCCCCCCAACAGATCAGCACCGACGACTTGATCGCCCGGGTCGAGGACGGCATCTACATCGTCGGCGACAAGTCGTGGTCAATCGACATGCAGCGCTACAACTTTCAGTTCACCGGCCAGCGGTTCTACCGGATTCGCGGCGGGCGGCTGGACGGCCAACTGCGCGACGTCGCCTATCAGGCCACCACGACCGATTTCTGGAATTCGATGGAGGCGGTGGGCGGCCCGGCCACCTGGCGGCTGGGCGGGGCGTTCAACTGCGGCAAGGCCCAGCCGGGCCAGATCGCGCCCGTCAGCCACGGCTGCCCGTCCGCGCTGTTCCGCGGCGTCAATGTGCTGAACACCCGGACCGAGGGCGGACGATGATCACCCCGCAGCATGTCGTCAACGTCGTGCTCGACGAGGCTGCCAAGCTGGGCGGCGCCGACGAGACCATGGTGCTGGTCACCGACAAGGTCGAGGCGACGCTGCGCTGGGCGGGCAATTCGATGACCACCAACGGGGTTTCGGTGAGCCGGAGCGTGACGGTGATCTCGGTGGTGCGTCGCGGGTCCGGCGCGCGCATCGGAACGGTGGTGTCGGCCGAGGCGGACCCGCGGGTGCTGCCCGGGCTGGTCGCGGCGTCGCAGCAGGCCGCCGCGTCGGCGCCGGAGGCCGGCGACGCCGCACCGCTGCTCGCCGACGGCGGGGAACCCGCCGACTGGGACGCGCCGGTGCCCGGCACCGGGCCGTTGATCTTCGCCGACCTCGCCGACTCGCTCGGCCGGGGTTTCCGCGGCACCGATCGGCTCTACGGCTTTGCCCACCACAGTGTTTCGACCACTTTCGTGGCGACCTCGACCGGGTTGCGGCGGCGCTTCACCCAACCCACGGGGGCGGTGGAGATCAACGCCAAGCGCGGCGACGCCAGTGCCTGGGCGGGTGTGGGGACACCCGACTTCGTCGATGTGCCAACCGATTCGCTGCTCGAGCAACTGTCGACGCGGCTGGGCTGGGCGCGGCGCAGCGTGGAGTTGCCGGCGGGGCGTTACGAGACGATCATGCCGCCGTCGACGGTGGCAGACATGATGATCTACATGGCCTGGTCGATGGCCGGCCGCGGCGCTCAGGAGGGCCGGACCGCGTTCTCGGCGCCCGGCGGCGGGACCCGGGTGGGCGAGCGGCTCACCGACCTGCCGCTGACGCTGTTCTCCGATCCGATGGCGCCCGGGCTGATCTGCACGCCGTTCGTCGCGGTGAGCAGCTCCTCGGAGACGGTGTCGGTGTTCGACAACGGCATGCCGATCGACCACGTCGACTGGATCCGCGACGGGGTGATCACCGCGCTGGCCTATCCGCGGGCCGCCGCCGCCAAATACGACGCCGACGTCGCGGTGGCCGCCGACAACCTGGTGATGACCGGGGGGACGGCCAGCCAAGCCGACATGATCGCGGCCACCGAGCGCGGCCTGCTGTTGACCACGCTGTGGTACATCCGGGTCGTCGAGCCCACCACGCTGTTGGTCACCGGCCTGACCCGTGACGGCGTCTACCTGATCGAGGACGGGCAGGTCACCGCGGCCGTCAACAACTTCCGGTTCAACGAGAGCCCGCTGGACCTGCTGCGACGGGCCACCGAGGCCGGCGTCAGCGAGAAGACGCTGCCCCGCGAGTGGGGGGATTGGGCCACCCGCGCCGCGATGCCGGCGCTGCGCATCCCCGACTTCCACATGTCCTCGGTGAGCCAGGCCCAGTAGTCGATTGCCGCCGGGCCGCGCGCGTTCTAGCGTGTGACGGATGGCGGCTCCGGTTTCGCTTCGAGAAGACCAGCTCACCCGGTTGGTGGCGGTGTTTCCGGGGTCGCCGTCCGAGGCGCGCGTCGCGGCGTTGATCCGGCGGGTGTGCGCGCAGACGTCGTCGCTGCCACCGTTGCCCGCGCCCATGGAGGTGGGAGAGCCGGAATCGGAAACCGAGGCCGCCGTCGCCGAGTTCGCCGAACAATTCAGCGCCGACGTCTCGGCGATCACCCACGCGCAACGGTCTCGGCTGTCAAAGCAGCTGGGGGACAGGACCTTTGGGGTAGTCGTGCAGATGTACATCGCCGACTTCGTCCCCCGGGTGCGCGCCGGACTGGAAGCGCTCGGGGTCGGCTCGCGCTATCTGGGCTGGCTGTCGGGGCCGATCAGCTGGGACTACGGCAGCGACCCGTCGGATCTGGTGTTCAACGACTTTTTAATCGCGGTGGCGCGAATGCGTGCCCTGGACCCGGTGACCTCCGAGCTGGTTCGGCTGCGGGGCGCGGCTCAGCACCATTGCCGGCTGTGCAACTCGCTTCGCGAGGGCAGCGCCCTGGATGCCGGCGGTTCGGAAACGCTGTACGAGGAGATCGAGCGCTTCGAATCGTCGGGTTTGCTGGACGAGCGCGCAAAGGCAGCGCTGCGCTACACCGATGCGTTAATTTGGACGCCTGCGCACCTCGTCGCCGACGATGTCGCCGAGGTGCGCTCCCGGTTTTCCGAGGCCGAGGCCGTCGAGCTGACCTTCGACATCATGCGCAATGCCAGCAACAAGGTCGCCGTCTCCCTGGCTGCCGACGTGCCGCGGGTCGAAAACGGTACGGAGCGGTATCTGATCGGCGCCGACGGTCAGACGGTATTTAGCTGACCGAGCGGGCGACGGCCTCGGCGCGGGTTGAGGCGCGGTTTGGCCACGGTTGGGTAGCCTTGGCGCCTCGCGCCGAAGGCACGAAATGTTAACTATTCGTACACCGCCGCGCAAGCGTCCGTTACCGCTTTGTGCTGGGCTCATTGGCTAACTTAAGCGCGGTCACCGACTCTTATATGAACAAATATGTCGACGATTTGACGCCGAGCGTGCGTCGCAAGCAATCGCATTGGTGCGCAGAGGGAGGTTCGCAGATGACCACCGGGACACGCTCGCAGCTGCGGGTGCCAGCGGTGTGGGTTGCCGGCGTTGCGCTGGGGGCCTCGATGCTCGGCGCCGCGGTGTTGTCGGCTCCGCAGGCTTCGGCGACCTGCAACCTGAGCGACAAGGACGATCAGTACATCAACCTGCTGGCGCAGAACAAGATGGTTCACAACGCCGACTACAGCGATTGCCACGAGGCCGCAGAGGGTCGGTGGTTCGCCGATCAGGTCCGGTCCAATCCCAATTCGTTCGGCGAGGCGCAGGAGTTGGTGAACATGATCACCAACACCACGCCGCTGAGCCAGGCGCAGGCCGAGTGGGAGGTCGAGTCGGCCATCTATGTGTACGCGCCCGACTTGATCCCGAAGATCAAAGACCAGGCCTCGAAGGCAAACTGGCCCACCGAGGGCTGATCGTCGTGGCGGAGCACGGACCGCCAATGCCTTTGCTCGCCTTGGATTTCGCGGACGTTCGCACGACGCTCTGAGGGTCGGCACTTTTGTTTGGTTCAAATAACCTGTCGCATAGCTCTTTTCGGTATTCGTTGTTCACCCATTGTTCGTAAGAGCCGGTGTTTGTCGCGCTCGCGGTCGGTGGTATCCGATCCACAGTGCGTCAAGGGAAGAAGGGACATTCCACCAGAGGGGGTATCTGGAGAAATGGCAAGAACACGAGCACAGGGGGCCGGGCTGGCGGTGGGAACCGCCGGAATCATGTTGGGGGCGGCCGTGTTCGGTGGGGCGGTGCTGTCGGCGCCACCCGCCGCGGCGGCGTGCAGTCTGACTCCCGCCGACGACCAGTACATCAACCTGTTGGCGCAGAACAAGATGGTTCACAATGCCGACTTCAGTGACTGCCATGAGGCCGCGGAGGGCCGGTGGTTCGCCGATCAGGTCCGGTCGAATCCCAATCCGTACGGAAAGGCGAAGGAGTTGGTGAACATGGTCACCAACACGACGCCGTTGTCCCCGGACCAGGCCGAGTGGGAGGTCGAGTCGGCGATCTATGTCTACGCGCCGGACCTGATCCCCAAGATCAAGGCTCAGGCCGGGCAGCCAGCGCCACCGGCGGCCTGATCGCCGGCGCTGCGCCGCTGGGCTGGCCGCGGGACGCCGACTTCGGGCTTGGGCTACCGTTTCCTACGGAGCAATCACGTCGGGGCGGTAGCTCAGTTGGTTAGAGCCGCGGACTCATAATCCGTTGGTCGCGGGTTCGAGCCCCGCCCGCCCCACGAAAAGCGTGTATGACCTCGGTTGATGCTTGACGTCTCGGCTTCGGGTGATGGGCGACAGTATTTCGGCTGATGCGTGACAGTTACTTCGGCTGATCCTTGACACTCTCTCGATGAGGGAGTTGAGCGTCGGTGAGGGACCAACTCAATCTCCGTCGTCGCGTGATACGGCGCGGTCGATCAGCGTGTGCGCGGCGGCCCGAGCATGGGCCCAGGGGGAGGGGTCGTTGAGCGAGGTGGACAGAGCGGCCGCGCCCTCATAGAGCACAGCGAGTTGGTTGCCCAGCAATTGGGGATCGGCCGCACCGGCCCGCCGGGCCAATTCGGCGAGGCCGTCGATGTAGTTGCGCTTGTGTTCACGAACGATGCTCTGAACTTCGGGCATGGTCTGGCCGGCCTCGACGGCGGCGTTATGGAAGGGGCAGCCGCGCATCAGGGCGTCGCCCGGGCTTGGAGTGTCGAACAGGGCAAGCAGGCGGGCACGGGGTGACCGATTCGCGGCGTCCGCCTCGGGGTGGATGGGGTCCCCAATAGCTTGCTGGATTCCGCGCAGATACTCCTCGACCACAGCGTTCTTGCTCGGAAAATGTTGGTAGAGAGTGCGTTTGGATACCGATGCTTCGGCGGCGAGTCGTTCCACGCCGGTGGCGTTGATGCCGTCGCGGTAGAACAGCTCAGTAGCGGTGTCCAGGATGCGCCGGCGCGCGCCCCGGCCGCCCCCGGTCGTCACGTGCTTGACGTCACGTCTCTTGCTCACATGTGAAGTATACCGATTGGTTTACATCGGGGTGGTAACGGTGTAGCGTCGGCACCACAGAAGTACACCAATCGGTTTACTAGGAGTAGATATGACGCATCGATCACCGGTGGTGCTGGTCACCGGCGCCTCCTCCGGGATTGGCAGAGCCGTCGCGAAAGCCTTCGCCGCGAAGGGCTTTGAGGTCTTCGGCACCACCCGCAATCCCCGGACGGCCGAACCGATCCCCGGAGTCGAACTCGTCGAGCTTGATGTCACGGACGCCGCGTCGGTCGATGCGGCCGTCAAATCCGTCATCGAACGCACGGGGCGCATCGACATCCTGGTCAACAACGCCGGGTCGGGCATCCTCGGCGCCGCGGAGGAGAGTTCGGTGGCCCAGGCGCAACGGCTCATCGACACCAACTTCCTCGGGTTGGTGCGGCTCACGAATGCGGTGCTGCCGTACCTGCGCGCACAGGGCGGCGGTCGAGTGATCAACATCGGCTCGGTGCTTGGCTTTCTGCCGCAGCCCTACGGCGCGCTGTATGCGGGCTCAAAGCATGCGGTCGAAGGGTATTCCGAATCGCTCGACCACGAGACCCGCGAATTCGGAGTCCGGGTCTCGGTCGTCGAACCCGCATACACTCGCACCTCGTTCGAGGCCAACATGGCTGATGCCGATTCGCCGATCGATGCCTATGCGGCCAGCCGCGAGCACGCCCGCCGGCGGATGGCCGAGCTGATGAAGACGGCCGACGATCCGGCGATAGTCGCAGAAGTCGTGCTCAAAGCGGCGACTGCCCGCAAGCCCAAACTGCGTTATCCCGCCGGGCCTTTGGCCCGTCGGTTGTCTCTCCTGAAGAAGTTCGCACCGGAAGCCGTGCTGGACAGAGGAATTCGCAAGACGAACGGGCTGCCGGCTGCATCGCGGCCCCATTCTCATCTGCAACTATAGTCGGGGTATCACAACTATTATTGGGAAAGTGCGGCCCATCTTGTCGCGCACCGGTCGACGGGGTGGGCGTTAGTTCGTCGTTGTCAACGATGTGTCGATGTCTCCACTTAGTGAACAACGATCCGAAATAGTGGCGCGTCAACGTCACTGGTGGTGAAGGGCACCACCGTCACCGATGCCGTTGCGTCGAACCGGTCGTCTTGGACGACGACGACTGGGCGGGGTTTGCCGCTATAAGCGCCGCGTGCCGCGGCGATGTAGATGTCGCCTCGTCGCACGTCTATGTGGCGTCGACCCAGTCGGCCGAAACGGCATCGACGAAGGCCTGGTCGTCACGATCCTGTTCGCTGGCAGCCACGAGCGCCGATTGGCGGTGCGCTTCTCTGACGAACTCCGTGGCGTTCACATCGGGAACCCAGAGCTGGATCGGCCGCAGGCCTCGTTGGCGCAGCCGTTCCCTGTGCCTGCGAACGCGCTCACGACCGAGTGACATACGCTCATGTTACATGTAACGGCGCTACCTGCGGGTTGCCATCGCTCGGACACAACAGCACCCACCCAGCCGATCACAGCCCGATGTAGACGGCCTTGGTGTTGAAGTAGGCCTCGATGCCCTTGCGGCCCCGCTCGCCACCCCACCCGGACTGCTTGTGCCCGCTGATCGGCATCGAGGGGTCGGCCGCGAGCGCGGAGTTCACCCAAATCTGGCCTGCGCGAAGCTCATTGACGACCCGATGCGCACGCGACAGGTTCTCGGTCCAAATCGCGCCGGCGAGCCCGTAGTGCGTGTCGTTGGCGGCGGCGATCACTTCGTCCTCGTCGTCGAACGGGATCACGCAGCCGACCGGCCCGAAGATCTCCTCGCGGATCAGCCGCATGTCGGGTGTGGTGTTGGTGATGATCGTCGCCTCGTAGAAGTAGCCCTTGCGGTCCATCGGCTTGCCGCCGGTGATCACCTTGGCGCCGGCGGCCACCCCGTCGTTGACGATGCCTTCCACGCGTTGCCGTTGCTTTTCGCTAATGAGTGGTCCCAGAACGGAATTGGGGTCATCGCTGCCGCCCATCGGCAGCATCTTGGCGAACTCGGCGAGGCCCTCGACCACCTGGTCGTAGATGCCGCGCTGGACGTAGATGCGCGAGGTGCACGAGCAGTTCTGCCCCGAGCCCGCGAGCAGGCCCATGCCCGCTCCCATGATCGCCTTGTCGATGTTGGCGTCGTCGAACATGATCAGCGGCGACTTGCCGCCGAGCTCGAGCGTCAGCCGCTTGAGGTTGCCGGCGGCCGCTTTGACGATCAGCCGCCCCACCTCCGTCGACCCGGTGAACGAGATCTTGTCGACGTCGGGGTGCGCGGTCAGCGCCGCCCCGGTGGTTTCGCCGTAGCCGGTGATGACGTTCAGCACGCCGTCGGGCAGACCCGCCTCGCGGAAGATCTCTTCCAGCTTCAGCGCGGTCAGCGGCGTCTCCTCGGCGGGCTTGAGCACGGCGCTGCATCCCGCCGCGAGCGCCGGCGCGACCTTGAGCATCGCGACGAAAAACGGCCCGTTCCAAGGGATTATCAGGCCGACGACGCCGACCGGCTCGAGCTGGGTGAAGGTGTGATAGGTCTCCCAGGTGCCGAGCAGACCGTCGGAGACCAGGTTGGCCGACTCGCCGTGGATCTTGCCGACCCAGCCCGCGTAGTACTTCAGCATGTCGACCGAGACCGGGATGATGTGGCCGGCGGCCGTCAGGTTCATCCCGTTGTCTTGGGACTCGAGCGCGGCCAGCTCGTCCTTGCGTTCCTCGATGATGCGGGCGGCGCGGAAGAGCACGTTGGCCCGGTGCGACGCGGGCGCCTTGCGCCACACGCCCGACTCGAAGGTCTCGCGCGCCCGCGCCACCGCGGCGTCGACGACGGCCTGGTCGGAATCCGGGACCTCGGCGATCTGCTCCTCGGTGGACGGGTTGAAGACGGGAATGGTGGTACTCACGGTTCGTCGGGGCCCTTCGTCGGCGGAAATCCTGTCGTCGCGCGACAGAGGTTACGCGCTTAACCATCGGGTGTCCAGCACGTGCGAGCGCTCGATGAGCGTGGCATCCGGACGGATCCTGCAGGTCACCCGCGTGCCGAAAACGGATGCGCCGGCCGCGCCCCGGCAGGTGGAGCCCCGCCGCAAAATGGCGGCTAGATTACCCCTATGCGGGTTGTTCGCCTGTTCGCTGCGGTCCTGACCATCCTCACAGCGGGGCTGCTGTGGGCGACCCCGGCCGGCGCGCAACCGCCGACCAAGCTCACCGATCACCTCACCGACAGCAACCGGGTGCTGACGGATTCGGATCGGGCGGCGGTCAGCTCGGCCATCGATCGGCTGTACCGCGATCGACACATCCAACTGTGGGTGGTCTACGTCGACAACTTCAACAAGTTCAAACCCGACAACTGGGCCGACCGCACCCGCAGCGAAAGCGGCATGGGCGACCGTGACGTACTACTGGCCGTGGCCACCAACACCAAGTTGTTCACACTCAACCCCCCGCCGCAGCTGCAGAACCCGACAGCCGACGAGTTGAACAGCCTGCGCACCAACAAGATTGGGCCGGCAGTCAATGCGAAGAACTGGGCCATCGCCGCCATCGCCGCGGCCGATGGTCTGGACACCTCACCCAGCGTGTCTCATCCCGCGAGCCCGGCCAAGCGGGCCTGGCTGCCGATCGCGATCGCTGTCATCGCCGTCGTGGTCGTCGTCGTGCTGCTGCTGGTGCTCTATCGGGCGCGGCGCCGCCGGCGCGCCGCTCGCGGAGTCGACCCCGGCGGTCCGCAGGATCGTTCGTTGGGGGAGGCGTTGTCGACGGCCGAGGCCAGGTTGCGCCAAATCTCCGACTACGTCGCCCGGCATCACGACAGCGTCGGCGCCGACGCTCGCAGCCGCCTCGACGAGGCCACCCGGCACCTGGCGGCCGCGCGCGCCAAGCAGGCAAGCAACGACACCGAGGCGATCGCCCATGCCGACCGGGCATCGACGTTGGCGGCGGAGGCGCAACACCTGGCGAACGACGACGTGCTGGGCGCGCACCGCACGACGCGACGCCGGGGCGCCGCATCCAAGCGATGACCTGAACCGTCGAACGTGGAGTTGTTGCGGAAAATCGGCCGGATCCGCGCAACAACCCCACGTTCGGCGTCACGAGGAACGGTAGCGGGCGCGCAGCAGGCCCAGCGCCTGCTCGACGGTCTCCTCCGTATCGCGGGTCGCGTCGATCCGCAGCACGGACGCCTGCTCATCGGGGGAAGTGAACGCGGCGCGCAGCTGCGGCCACAGCTCGATCCGCGCGTCCGAGACGACGCCTTGCTCGGTCGCGCGCCGCTTGAGCCGCGCGATCAGGGTGTCGTCGTCCGCGTCGCACAGCACGACGTGCAGGTCGACGCCGAGCCGATGGGCAAGCTGCCGCAGCTGGGCGCGCTCACCCGGATTGCCGAACGTCGCGTCGACGACCACGCCGCGGCCGCGGCGCAACCAACGGGCGGCGTCGCGGCGTAACGCGGCATAGGTGTTGCGCGTCATCGCGGGATCGTAAAGCCCCGAACCGAATTCGTCGCTGCCGCGGCGGGTCGGCGGAATGCCCGCCATCCTCTTGCGGGCCACGTCCGACGAGAGGTGCACCAGCCCGAGCCGGCCGGCGAGCGCCCGCGCCAGCGTGGTCTTGCCGCTGGCCGGCAGCCCCATGGTGACGACCAGCAGCGGACGGGGCAGGCCGCCCGCGTGCGCCCACGCCAGGTCGAAATACCCGCGCGACTCGGCGATGAGCGCTTCCTGTTCACCGCCGGGCACCTTTTCGGTCTGGGCCAGGCGCAGGCTGCGGACCTTGCCGCGCACGTAGGCCCGGTAGCACATGTAGAAGTCGAGCAGGCTGGGCAGCTCGTCGTCACCGCTGGCGCGGACGTAGGAGTCGACGAACGCCCAGGCCAAATCGCCGCGACCGTGGTACTCGAAATCCATGGCCAGAAACGCCACCTCCGAAGCCAGGTCGGCGCAGCGATAGCGGGGCGCGAACTGCAGACTGTCGAACAACACGATCTGACCGTCGGCGATGCAGACGCTGGCGGCGTGCAGATCACCGTGACCGTCGCGCACGTGCCCCTCGGTCACCCGCCGCTCGAGCAGGGCGGCCTGCTGGCCGACGAATTCCTGGACATAGGAACGGATTTCGTCATTGATAGCTGGGGAGATGGTGCGCCCGATGAACGGGCCCATCTGGTCGAAATTCTCCTGCCAGTTCGCGATCACGCTGGACGGGCTGCCGTACGCCTCGATGTCGGGACCGGTTTCGGCCCGGCCGTGCAGCTTGGCCAGGGTGCGACCGATCCGGCGGGCGAGCCGCGTGTCGACATCGCCGCCCGCCAGCTTGGCCGGCAGCATGCCGTCTTCGGGCAGCCGCCGCATCCACACGGCGGGCTCGCCCGATCCGGCCTCGCCGCCGACCCGGTAGTGGCCGTTCTGCTCGGTGATGTCGACGACGCCGAGGTACACCTGCGGGCTGAACCGCCGGTTGAGCCGCAGTTCCTCGTCGCAGTCGGCGCGGCGTTGCTCGATGCTGGTGAAGTCGAGGAAGCCCAGGTTCACCGGCTTCTTCAGCTTGTAGGCGTAGGGGCCGGCGAGTATGACCCACGAGCTGTGCGTCTCGTGCAGGCGCAGGTCGTCGGCCGGCGGGTCGTACGCGTCGGGTCGCAGAAGATCCGCGACGATCCGCGGCTGTCCGTCGGGTCCGGTGGGGTCGAAGGCGTGCGTCATAGTCTCGCCCCACGAACACTACCCGGCGCTCAGATCTCCTCGACGTCGTCGGCGTAGCGGCCGGGGTTGACCAGCGATGCCAACGCGCCGGTGACCATCATGAGCGCCGCCGCGACGAACACCACCACCAGCCCGGCGTGGAACGGACCCGAAATCAGCTCGGGGAAAAACGATTTGCCGGTCAGCGTCGCGGCATTGACGCCGGGTTGTTGCAGTGCATGCGACGGTGCGAGCAATTCGGCGATCGGGTTGTAGCCCAGAAACGCCGCGAACAGGCTGCCCACCGGCGGTAGGGCGGCGGCGTCCTGGGCCACCGCCGCGGACACGCCCTGCTGTTGCAGCCCGCTGCTCAGCGCGTGCGGCAGCGTGCCGGCCAGGCCGACGACCATCAGCGAGAAGAACACGCCGATCGACAGCGCCGAGCCGGCGTTGAAGAAGGTCGACCGAACACCCGATGCGGCTCCCCGGTCCCGGGGCGGCACGCTCGACATGATCACGGCGGTGTTGGGCGCCGCGAACAGGCCGCCGCCCAGCGCGTTGAGAAAGATCAGCAGCGCGAACACCCGGTAGTCGAAATTGACCGGGATCATCAGCAACCCGATGAACGTGACGGCCATCAGCAGCATCCCGGCGACGGCGAACGGCCTCGCACCGAACCGGTCCGCCAACCACCCCGCGACCGGCGCCGCGATCAGGAAGCCGATCGTCGTCGGCAGCATGTAGATGCCGGCCCACAGCGGCGTCGATTCGAAGCGGTAGCCATGCAGCGGCAGCCAAATGCCCTGCAACCAAATGATGAGCATGAACTGCAGGCCGCCGCGGCCGCTCGACGACATGAGGTTGGCCAGGTTGCCCATCCCGAACCCCGCCGAGCGGAACAGCCGGACGTTGACCATGGGCTGCGGTGCGCGCAATTCGATGAAGCAGAACACGATCAGCAGCAACAGCCCGAACGCGATCGAGCCCAGCACCCACGGGTTCGTCCAGCCCGTCGGATGGCCACCGTAGGGCTGAATGCCGTAGGTGATGCCGACCAGGACGACGGTCAATCCCACGCCGAACGTCACGGTGCCGGGCCAGTCCAACGGGCCCGGCGTGCGCACGCCCAGCTCATGCAACGAGCGCATGCCCCACACCGTGCCCAGGACGCCGACCGGCACTCCGACCCAGAAGATCGCCCGCCAGTCCCATTCCGAGAGCAGTCCCCCGAACAGCAGGCCGAGGAACGAGCCGGCCACCGCGGCGACCATGTTGAAGCCGAGTGCCATGCCGCGCTGGTTGCTCGGGAACGCGTCGGTGAGGATGGCGGCCGACAACGCCATCAGGATGGCGCCGCCGACGCCCTGGATCACGCGCCAGCCGATCAGCCACACGGCGCCGCCGGTGAGCGGGAACGGGTCGAACGACAGCGCGATCGCCGCGACGGTGAACACCGCGAAGCCGGCGTTGTAGATGCGCACCCGGCCGAAGATGTCGCCGAGTCGCCCGACGAACACCACCAGGACTGCGGTGACCACCAGGTAGCCCATCAGCATCCACAGCAGATAGCCGATGTTGGACGGCGCCAGCGGGTTCAATCCGATGCCGCGGAAGATGGCCGGCAGCGATATCAACACGATCGACGAGTTGATCATCGCCAGCAGCATTCCCAGGGTCGTGTTGGAGAGGGCAACCCACTTGTAGCGGGGGTGGTCGCGGTCCCATCGGAGCCTGCGGACATTGGTTTGCTTGGCGACCAGCGTCCGGCTCGTCGCGGCAGGGCTGTTGGCCATCTATATCCCGGTCATCATCAGTCGTCGCCTACATCGGTCCAAAGGCATTATGTTAGCCATACAAACAAATGCGTTTGCAGGCGTCTCTCTCCGGACCGTCAGTCGCCGGTTCCGACGGGCAACAGTTTGTGCGCGAGGTGAGCGTTGACGACGCGGAATTCGTGTGCGGGACGGCGCACGGGCTCGAGGGTGCCATCGGCGTGCACGACGGCGCCGCCGCCGGAGGGGATTCCGACACCTAGGGCGGCTCCCTCGAGCGATTGGATCGCCCGCGACAGCCGCGCCCAGCCGGTTCGCTCGTCGTGCGTGTCGATGACCGCGGGCACCAGGTTGAAGACGTCGAGCAGTCGGTGCTCCGGGGGTGTCCCGATGATGCCGTAGCGCCCGAGCTGGACCGCACCGGCCGAAATACCCACCAGCACAGCACCTTTGGCATACCGATCGAGAATCGCGTCCTTCATGCCGGTTTTCTCGAAGGTGTTCCAGCCCCGCTGCACGTCGCCGCCGGCCAGGACGATCAGGTGGGCGCCGTCGAGGAAGGCGCGGTCGGCCGGGCCGAACGACGACGCGATCATGCGGCGCTCGGTGACGCCGATCGCCTCCATCGCCGCCTCGAAGATGTCGTAGAACTCGGGGCGATCACCGTTCGATGCGCCGATGTAGGTCGCGCTCAGCGGCTTGTCTCTTGCCAACCCGTCGAGAGCCGCCTGCACGAGCGGTCGGTCGTGACGCTTCCAGAACAGCAACTGACTGTCGGCCAGCAGGTACAGCGGTTGACGGTGTGGCACAGTCACTTCGGCCGGACTTCGGCGGAGAGTTCGTCGAAGCGGGTGAGCGCGGCATCGAGGTCGGTGTCGTCGAAGGCTTCGATACGGGTGTAGAGGTCGCCGTCGAGTATGCCGACGACGATGGCCCGCCATTCGGCGTCAAACCCCTGTTGCGAGGTTCCACGCGCAACCTGTGTGATGACCGCTCCCCGGTCGCTGAGCCGGTGCACCGCCTCGATGTAGACGCTGAGGTCCGGCATGATTTCCCACAGGCTGGGGAGATATCCGGGCAGAGGCTCCCGTTCGGTGGTCACGGTCGTCCGATGGTCGATGAGAACCGAATCCGTTGTCATGTCAGGAAGTTCGCACCGGTTGGTTCTAGAATAGGCCCGTGTGATCACCGACCAAATGCGCGCATGCGCGGCGGCTTCACCGGCAAGGTAGCGGGCGTCGAGTTCCTCGAATGCCGCGTCGAAGTCGTTGGGGTCGAACACAATGGACGCCGTGGCTTGGTTGTCGTCGTTGGCCTGCACGACGCCGAGCGCGGCGGCTTGGAATGCCTCGGGCTCGTGTTCCTGGCTCACGAAGGCGAAACGAAACAGTGCTAGGTGTGCTCCGCGGGTCGCGATCACGGTCGAGCTGACATCGCTCATCCAAACATCGCCCGTGGCATGCCAATTCGCCATCTCGGCGTCGCGGCCGCGTCGTATGCCGGCGTTCAAGGTTCGCCGGCGATCCTCTGAGTAGAAGTCGTCGGCGAGTAGTTCTGCCATGCCGTCCCAGTCGCGAATCGCGAAATGCGCCAGGAATCGCTCGATCAGTCGGCTTGTCACGTTTTCTGGTCGGGGTGCCGGTCGATGCAGCTCCTCGAAGCGGGCCAGCGCGTCGGGTAGGTCTGCCTCGTCGAAAAGCTCGCAACGGCTGACCAGATCACCTTCGAACATGACAAGGGCGACCTCTCGCCACTCGACATCGGACCGGTTTCGCAACCTGCCCTGTGCCAAATGGGTGACGACCGCTCCTCGCTCGGTCATTCGGTGCACGGCGAGGATGTGATTTTTGACGTCGTCCGCGAGATCCCAACCAGCACGCAGATATGCGATCAAGCCGCCCGGTTCAAACGCGGTCGCCCGCCGGTGGTCGATGTTGGCCCAGTCCGGAGTGTGCGCCGGCATCTCATACCGGTCGAGCGCGGCATCGCTCGCCCTGAGCAGCGACCACGTTCGCGCGTAAGCAGCCGCTTCACCCGTGAGGTAGCGGGCGTCGAGTTCCTCGAATGCCGCGTCGATATCGTTGGGGTCGAACACAACCCGCGCAAGCATCCGGTCTTCGGCATCGAGCTCGACCAGACCAAGCACCTCGCTATGGAACGCGCGGGGTCCTTGCTCCCGGCCGAAAAACCGGGTACGGCCAAGGAAGAGACGCTGGCCGCGGATCGCGATGACGTCCGACGCGATCTTCGTGATCCCGACCTCAGCCCACGCCCGCATGTTGTTCATATCGACGTCACGGCCGGATTGAATCCCCGCACCCACCACGCGACGGCGATCGTCGCTCGCAAAATCATCAGCCGTCATGTTGGCCATCGCATCCCAGTCGCGTGCGGCGAAGTACGCCAGGAAGCGGTCGCTGACTTCGCTTGCCGTGTTGTGTAGTCGGGGTGCGGGTCGATGCAGCTCCTCGAAGCGGGCCAGCGCGTCGGGTAGGTCTGCCTCGTCGAAAAGCTCGCAACGGCTCAGCAGCTCGCCGTCGAACGTCAGAAGCCCGATCTCCCGCCATTCGGCCTGAAAGCCCCGTGTCGAGGTGCCGTGCGACGCCATGGTGACGACGGCTCCGAGGTCGCTCAGGCGATGCACCGCAGCGACGTGGACATGGAAGTCCGGTGCGTCGTCGAACACGTCGTGGATGTAGGAGGTCATGTCGCCCGCGGCGAACGTCGCTCCCCGGCGGTGGTCGATATTGACCCAGTCGGGCGATATCTCGGGAAGTTCGTGTCTGTTGATCGCTGCGAAGGCGGCCGTCACCAGACCCCACGTGTGCGCATGGGCGGCGGCCTCGCCGTTGAGGTATCGATGATCGAGTTCGGCAATGGCGGCGTCGATGTCGTCGGGGTCGAAGGTAGCCCAACCCGCGATCTTCTGGTTGGAACCAATCTCAAGCAGCCACAACAGATCCACGTGGAATGCTTCGGTGTCCACGTCCCCGCGCGACACCTGTGACCGGATGAGGGCGAGACGCTCGCCACGGATTGCGATGACGTCAGACGTCGCATTCGTGACGTCGAGATCGGCGGCCGACCGGAAGTCGTTGATCTCAGCGTCGCGGTCCTGGCGGATGCCCGCATTCACCACCCGACGACGGTCCACGGTTGAAATGTCGTGAGACAGCATCTCCGTCATGGCGTCCCAGTCGCGGGCTGCGAATTTCGCGAGGAATTGCTGAACAACTCGGCTGGCACCGTTTTCCAGCCGCGGTTCCGGCCGGGTGAGCTCATCGAATCTCGCGATCGCGGCGTCGAGGTCCGCCTCGTCGAAGACTTCCAACCGGTCGACCAGATCGCGGTCGACCGTGATAACCGCGATACTGCGCCACTCGGCTTTAAAGCCCTCTCGTGAGGTTTCGTGCGATACCGTACTGAACACGGCTCCAAGGCTGTTCAGCCGGTGCACGGCCTCGACGGCGCTGCTCACATCGGATGCGAGTTGCCATTCGGCCAGCAATGCGGGCAGTCCACCGGGCGGGAACGACGACGCATGCCGGTGGTCGATAGTGACCCAATCTGACGTGGTCGGCGGCATCTCGCGCCGGTTGAGCGCGTCGTACGCCCGCAAGATTACCGACCAGGTGCGCGAGTGGGCCGACGCTTCGCCAGCGACGTAGCGCGCGTCCAGTTCGGCCACGGCAGCGTCGAAGTCATCGGGGTCGAAAGCGATGTGGGCCGCGAGTCGGTTGTCGGCGTTGATTTCGACGATGCCGATCATCTCGGTGTAGAACGCCTCGGGGTTGTGGTCCTGCTCCGAAAAACGAAGACGACGCAGGGCGAGGCGTTCACCGCGGGTGGCAATGACATTCGACGTGACGTTCCCCTGCCCGACGACGTCAGCCATGACCTTCAAATTCGCGATTTCGGTGTCCCGGCCCCGCCGATTACCGGCGTTGAGTGCCTGGCGACGATCATCGAGCAAGAAGTCGTCGGCCAGCGTCGCGGCCATGGCGTCCCAGTCACGAACCGGAAAGTGGTTCCAAAGGCGTTGATCGGCTTGACTTGCCGCGTTTTGCAGGCGGGGTGCCGGCCGGGTGAGCTCATCGAACCTGGCAAGCGCGGCGTCCAAATTCGTCTCGTCGAACATCTCGGAGCGGTTGATCCGGTCGCCGTGCACTGTCGAGATGCCGATTTCCCGCCACTCCGCGTCGAAGCCCGAGTCAGACGTCCCGTGCACCACCCGGGTGACGACCGCTCCGAGTGCACTCAGCCGATGCACGGTCTCGATATAGGCATTCGGCGTTATCAGGTCCCATGTGGCGCGGAGGTACGGCCCAAGATCACCCGGAGCGAATGCGATTGCGCGTCGATGGTCGACGTTAACCCAGTCCGGTGTCGTTGTTGGTAGCTCCTGACGATTAACCGCCGAGTACGCAACTGTGATTACCGACCACGCCTGCGCATACGGTGCCGCCTCCCCGGCGAGGTAGCGGGTGTCGAGCGAGGCAATCGCCGCATCGAAGTCGTCGAGGTCGAACGCGGCCATCGCCGCGATCCGCCCGGCGCTGTCGATTTCGACCAGCTGCAGGAAATCGACGCGGAACGCTTCTGATTCCTTGCCGTTTCGCGCGTAGTGGGCACGAGCGAGGGCCAGGCGCGCTCCACGGCTTGCAACGGTGTCCGATCCCGCGTCCGTCACGTCGATGTCGGCGGCCGACCGGTAATCTTCGATCGCGGCGTCCGGGCCGCGCCGGATCCCAGCGCCCACCACCGAACGACGATCGTCGCCGCAATAGTCGTCGGTGAGAAGATCGGTGATCGCGTCCCAGTCGCGGGCTTTGAAATAGGCGTGCAGGCGCTCGTATGTGCGCGTCGCGCCATTCTCGAGCGGCGGTCGCGGACACCGTTTTTCGAACCGAGCGTAGGTGGCGTCGAGTTCGGCCATCGCGGCGTCCATGTCCTCGACGTCGAACCAGACCTGCACGTCAAATCGACCTTCCTGGTCTATGCCGTAGAGGACAAGAAATTCGTCATACGGCGCTCCTGGGCTGACATCGGCACTGCCCACCCATAGTCGGGAGAGAGCCAGGCGCTCGCCTCGCACAGCGAGAACCACTTGGTTGACCCGCATGGCGCCCGTCTCGACAAGGGGCCTTTGCGCTGGTACCCAGTCGCCCGACGCCATGGGCTTAAATCCAACTACCTTCCGGCGACTCTCAATGAATGCCTTGGGTGAATACAGTTGCGCGATTTCGTCCCAAGCTTGGCGATCAATGGCGGAGATTATCCGTTCACCTGCTCGCACGCACGCGTTGTCCGGTTCGACCTCGGGGGGCGGTTCCGGTGGAGCCGGGGCGGGCGGTGGTTCTGTACCGAGAAGACGGCGTGCCCTCTCGGCGAGTGCCGCAGCGCCCTTCCGCTCGTACAGGTCGACCGCCCGGCCGGCGGCGGCGCGCGCTCCCGCGGTCTCGCCCGCAGCGTTCAAGACTGTTGCGAGAGTGAGGCATGCGTCGCCGTGATCGACCAACAGGTCGGTGTGCCCGGCCACGCTTACAGCCTCTTCGGCCATCCGCCGGGCCTCGTCATAATCACCTCGGCGCGAAAGCAACAGCGCCCGAAGCGCACGCCAGGCGATCGACGCCTTCAGCGCGTGACCGGCGAGCCGCTCGCTCTCCGTGCACAATTCGTCGGCCTCGGCTTCGCGATCGAGCACCAGACATGCCCGACCGAGCAGTGCTGCCGTCTCGGCGGTATCGGCATCCAGACCCATGCGACGAAAACCGTTGTAGGCCTTACGCAGATGCGGCTCGGCCGCGGCGGCATCGTCGGCAACCAGCTCGAGAATGCCGGCGAACTGCTCGACCTCGAGGAGGGCGTGGCGCAGGCCGAGTTCGGTGACGGTGCGCCGCGCCGAGTCGATCATCCGACGCGCCGCCGCGGCCCGCCCGCGGAAGGCTTCCAACACGGCCTGGCACCGCGTCGACGTGGCTTCGACCGCGGGCGAGTCGGTCGTGATCCGGAGCAGTCGCACCACGTCAAGGCACCGGCCGCCCGCGCGCGGAACAGGATTCGGGCCCCACAGCGCCGCGAGCGGCGCATTCGCCAAAACCGCGTTCACCCTGCGATGTTCGCGCGCGCGGCGCGCCGCGGTGAGGGCATTGTCCAGGGCGATCTCGCAGTCACCGATTCGCCCGAGACGCGCCAGGCATCCGGCGCGGACGGTGTGCGCCGTGGCCTCTCCGGCCGCATCGTCCAATTCGGCCAGCCTGGCGGCGGCCGCGCCGACCGCGGCCTCGACCTCGTCGAGTCGTTCGGGATGGCTCAATATTGACAGCTGCCCGTCAAAGCACGTAGCCCATGCGCTCAGCCGAGCTGAATCGACCGTTGCGCTTTGCAATTGGGAAACGGCGCCCACTGCCGAACCGACGTCGCCGGCGGCGAGAAGTGCCTCGCAGCGCGCGATCAACAGCTCGGTGACCTGGTCGTCACGGTCGGGCAGTTCGTCGTCGATCTCCTCGAGCGCGTGCAGCGCCCGATCGTAGAGGTCGGCGGCGCCCTCGTAGCCGAGCCGGGTCATCGCCTGGTCGGCCGCGCGCCGGCAATACTGCACGGCCTTAGCCGCATTCCCGGCCCAGGCACATTCGAAGTAGTGGTGAGCCAGTTCGGCCAGCAGTTCGTCCTCGGCGCCGGACTGGTTCTCCAGGGTCGTGGCGATGCGCTGGTGCAGCCGCATGCGCCGCACCGACGACAGCTCGGCCAGCAGCGACTGCCGGACGATGGCGTGGTTGAAACGATAACGGCCGCCGGGCTCTTCGATGACGATGCCCGCCTGGCATGCCTCGTCGAAGGCGTCGACCTGATCCTCGCCGACCACGCTTTCGACGAGCTCCAGAGCGAACCGGCTGCCGATGACCGCGGCCGTGGCGAGGGCCTTGTTCGTCTCCGGCGACAGCCGGGACAGGCGGCGGCTTACGGCCTCGCGCACCCCCTGCGGCAGGGTGCTCTGGTCCCAGCGGCCGCCGCTTTCGTCCACGTGATGCAGAGCCTGGATGAGGAAGAATGGATTGCCGCCCGTGACCGACGCCAGCGCCCGGGCCAGCTCGTCGTCGTCATAACCGGCCTCGGCGACGTACGCGGCGACGTCCTGCTCATCAAGTCCGTTGAGCTGCAAGCGATTCGAAGGCTCGAAACCGGCGCTGCGGTGCAGGTCGGCGAGCATGGCCGCCAGCGGATGGGAGCGGTCGAGGTCCGTGCTGCGGTAGGTGCCGACGACTTGCACCCGGGCACGCTCGCCGAACCGCAGCAGATGCCGCAACAGCAGCAGCGTCGGCTTGGCCGCCCAGTGCAGATCGTCGAGCACCAGCACCACCGGCGCACCGGCCGAGACGGCCGCCAACAGCGCGACGACCGCGTCGAAAAGCGCGTAGCGCTCGGTGTCGGGATCGGCGCGCGTCGGCGTGGGCAGGTCGGGCAGCACGTCGGTGAGCCCGGGAACCAGCGGAAGCAGCGCCTCCACACCCCGAAGCCCGCGCAGCCGGTCGGGGCCCAGGCACGGCACCAGCATCCGCAGCGCTTCGGCGAACGGCTGATACGGCGCACCGAGATCCTCGTCGCAGCGCCCGTACAGCACGACCGCCCCCTGTTCATAGACCCGCCGCGACCATTCGCCCGCCAGCCGGGTCTTGCCCACACCCGGTTCGCCGGCGATCAGCACGGCCTGCATGTCACCGGCGAGCGTGCTCTGCCACGCCGAGAGAAGCCCGTCGAGCTCGCGGCCGCGACCGACGAACGGCCCCGGACCGAGCAGCACCGCGGGCAAGCCGGGTCGGTCCATCGGCGCGGCGCTCGGCTGCACCGGGGGAGCGGCTTGGGCGCCGGTTTCCAGGCGCAGCTCGAAGACGTGCTCCGGACGGGGCAGGTTGCGCAGCTGGCGCATTCCCAGATCGGTGAGCACGACGTCGTCGGGCAGCGTGTCGATCACGAGTTCGGCGGTGGCGCCCGAGCACAGGATCTGGCCACCCGCCGCCAGTGACCTCAGCCGCGCGGCGCGGTTGACCGCGCGGCCGAAGTAGTCGCCGTCGCGCAACTCGGCTTCGCCGGTGTGCAGCGCCACGCGGATGCGCATGGGTTCCCGTAACGCCCACGGCTCGTGGCCGATCGCGTCCTGCAATTCGACGGCGGCCGCGGCGCCCGCCGACGGCCGATCGAAGACCGAAAACGTCGCATCGCCCTCGCCGCGCGTCTTGATCAGCCGTCCACCGCGCGACGTGACGACCTGTTCGACGAGCTCGTCGTGCCGCGCCAGCGCCACCGCCATGGCGGCGGCGTCTGCCTCCCAGGCCGCGGTGGAGCCTTCGATGTCGGTGAGCAGGAACGTCACCGCGCGCGTCACCGACGAAAGATTCTGCACCACAAGGACATCCAGGGAGGCATCCTGCGCGACGATCGCGCTCTCGAGCCGGCGAAGCTCAGGCCCCGGATCGACGCCCAACTCGTCGGCCAGCTGCGCGCGCGCCCGCTGGTACGCGCCGAGGGCCTCACCCTGCCTGCCGGCCCGGTAGAGCGCGAGCATCAGTTGGCCCCAACGTCTTTCGCGCAGCGGCGCCTCGGCCACCGCGGCCTCCAGCTCACCGATGATCTCGGCCGCGCGGCCGGTGGCCAGCAGCGCGTCGGCCCGATCCTCCACCAGCGCGGCGTGACCCTCGATCCACCGCGTCTTCTCCGAGGTTCCCCGCCGGCCGTCGGGCAACTCGGGGATTCCGCGCCACAGGCCGAGCGCCGCGTCGAAGCAGGCCACCGCTCGGCCGTTGTCGCCGGCCGCGGCGGCGTCGCGTCCGCGGCGGGCGGCCACCTTGTATCGCGCGGCGTCGACGTCGGCGTCGGCCAGGATCCAACCCGCGCCCTGCGTCAGCACGACACCGTCACCCAGGATGCGACGGAGCGAGGAGATGTGCGTTTGCAGCGCCTTGGCCGCGGTGCGCGGCGGTTCCTCGCCCCACAGCAGCTCCATGAGGGCGTCGGCCGAGACCAGGGCGCCACCGTGCAGGCCGAGCATGGTGAGGACGGCGCGGGGTTTGGCGCCCGGAATCGCGACCGGCGTGCCGTGCCGCCGGACCTGGAGAGGCCCCAAAACCCCCAGCTCCACCGGTAAAAGGGTACTCATCTCGATGATCGTCGGCGGCGCAATTCAATACCTGGTCAAGATCCGGTAAAGCCGCCGGTGACCTGCCCGGATGGCGCCCGAACGGCTAAGGCGTCGGACGGTGACCGGCGCGGGCCGCATGGTGCCGGGAGTTGCGGCACCGACATGGCCGCGCACCCGACCGTTTACTTTGGTATCCATGGACAGCGACCGGGATGACTCCGCCGCCAACCGGCGGGACCGGCGCGAACTGGACCGCATGCACACCCAGCTCGACGAGCTGATGGCGGCGCGCGACCAGCTGGAACAACTGGTGCGGGTCATCGTCGAAATCGGCTCCGATCTGGACTTGGACGTCACGCTGCGTCGCGTCCTGAAAGCGGCGATGGAGCTGACCGGCGCCCGCTACGCCGTGCTCTCTTCCCGCGCCTCCGACGGCGGACTCCTCTCGTTCGTGCATGCCGGCCTCGACGCGGACACGGCCCGGCAGCTCGGCGAGCTCGCGGTGGGCGACGGTCTTCGCATCGACGATGTGAGCGTTGATCCGCGCAGCGCCCACCTGTCGGCACACGACCCACCGCTGCGGGCGCTGTTGGGAATACCGATCACGGTGCGGGCAGCCAACTTTGGCAACCTCTATCTGGCGGACGACCGGCAAGGGCGCGTGTTCACCGACTCGCAGGAAGGCGCGGTGCGCGCCATGGCCACGGCGGCAGCCGCCGCCATCGACAACGCGCGACTCTTCGAGCGCGAGCGCGAATCGGCGAAATGGACGAAGGCTAGTCGCGAGATCACCACCGCGCTGCTGTCCGGTGATCCGCAGACGGGTCCGTTGCAGCTCATCGTGAACAGGGCGCTGGAGCTGGCCGACGCCGAGCAGGCGATCTTGCTGGTCCCGCGAGAGCCCGAGTCGCCCGGCCGGGAGGGCGACACCCTGGTGGTGTCCGCCACCGCGGGCCGCTATGCCTCGCAGGTGATCGGCCGGCAGGTTCCGATGGACGGCTCGACCACGGGCGGTGTCGCGCGGCGCGGCCTGCCGTTGATCACCGACTCCTTCCAATACCCGATCGAGGGATTCACCGATGTCGGCGAACGCTCGGCGATCGTGATACCGCTGATTGCCGACGGCGCGGTGCTCGGCGTCATCGCCGTCGCGCGCGACCCGCAGCAGCCGCCGTTCGGCAACGACTACCTCGACCTGGTCAGTGACTTCGCCCGGCACGC
This sequence comes from Mycobacterium sp. MAC_080597_8934, assembly GCF_000523975.1. Taxonomy (NCBI): domain Bacteria; kingdom Bacillati; phylum Actinomycetota; class Actinomycetes; order Mycobacteriales; family Mycobacteriaceae; genus Mycobacterium; species Mycobacterium sp. MAC_080597_8934. The sequence continues at coordinate 151,349 of NZ_JAOS01000002.1, forward strand.
CGCCATCGCCTTGGCACTGGCGGCGGGCCGCCAACACGCGCTCAATCAGGAACTGGCCCAAGCGGATACGGTCGACGAGGCGGTACGCGCCGCGGCTGAAGAACTGCGCCGGCTGTGGCGCGCCCGCCGGGTGCTGGCCGTCACCTTCCCGAGTCACACCTCTGCTACGGAAACGGCGTTCGGTCCGCCCGAGGTCGTTTCGGTCGGCGAGCCCACGCAGTGGGCCGATCTGCCGTCGCACATGCACCAGGCGCTCGGCGCGTTGCGCGACGGCGACCTGCTCACCCCGAACACCACGCAGCCCGGGACGGCGGGCATCGCCCTGCAGCACCCCGACGGCGTGCTGGTCGTCTGGATCGACCTGACCGATGAGCGTTCGTTCACCTTGGAAGACCAGACCCTGCTCACCGTGCTGGCCGGCCGCCTCGGCCAGGGCCTGCAACGGGTGCACCAGGTCGACCAGCAGCGCGAAACCGCACTGGCTCTGCAGCACGCGATCCTCGGTCCCGCCGATCTGCCCAACGGATTCGCGGTGCGCTATCAGGCCGCGACCCGGCCGTTGCAGGTCGGTGGTGACTGGTTCGACATCGTCGACCTCGAGGACGGGCGGGTCGCGTTGGTCGTCGGCGACTGTGTCGGCCACGGGCTCGCGTCCGCCACGGTGATGGGTCAGGTGCGCAGCGCCTGCCGCGCCCTGCTGATCGAAAACCCAAGTCCCGCTGCGGCTCTCGCGGGTCTGGATCGATTCGCGGCGCGGCTGCCCGGCGCGCAATGCACCACCGCCGTGTGCGCGGTGCTCACCCCGGACACCGGGGAACTGGTCTACTCCAGCGCCGGGCACCCGCCGCCCATCGTGGTGCACGGCGACGGCAGCACCCAGATACTCGACGAGGGCCACACCATCGCATTGGGCATCCGACGGGACTGGCCCCGCCCGGAGGCCCGGGTGACCATACCGGCGCGCGCGACCCTGCTGTTGTACACCGACGGGCTGGTCGAACGTCGCCGCAGCCCGCTGGATCGGGGTATCTACCGCGTCGCCACCGTCGCGCAGGATGCGCGCGGCTCGTCCCTCGACGAGTTGGCGACCCGGATCATGTCCGCCGTCGCGCCGAGCGGCGGCTACCAGGACGACGTGGTGTTGCTGCTGTACCGGCATCCGGCGCCGCTGGAGCTGAACTTCCCCGCCGACGTCAACCAGCTGGCGCCCACTCGCACCGCGTTGCGCAACTGGCTGCGCCGTGTCCGGCTGGACCCCGAGCAGACGTTGAACGTATTGGTCGCCGCCGGGGAGGCGGTCGCCAACGCCATCGAACACGGACACCGGCACAGTCCGCAGGGCACAATTCGGCTGGGCGCCACCGCGTTAGGCGATCAGGTCCGGTTGACGATCACCGACACCGGCACATGGAAGGTTCCCCAAGCGACGTCCTATCCGCATCGGGGGCGGGGCATCCCGTTGATGAAAAGCCTGATGAACGATGTCGACATTCGGTCCGACACCGGCGGAACCACCGTCCAGCTCTCCGCCAGGATCACCTGATGGTCACCCCGCTGACGCTGGACACCGGCCGTGGTAGCGATGGCAACCCGGTGCTGGTGGCAGTGGGCGAAATCGACCTGAGCAACATCGACGCATTCCACCGGGCGCTGGCCACCGCCACCGAGGAGGTCACCGGGAGTGACGGCGCGGTGCTCGTCGACCTCAGCGCCGTGGAGTATGTGGACAGCGCCGCCATCAATGCGTTGGCCGCGCACGCAGAGCACATCGCGCTCGTCGCGCACCCGGTCCTGATGCCCGTCTTCAGGGTCAGCGGTTTGACCGAGCTGACCAGCGTCGAAGCCGCACCCCCGCCGCCGGCACCTCGTTGAAACATGTTGCAGCGCAAGGCGGACGCGAATCCGCCAAGCCCGCGATCGCCGTGTGAATTGCCGTGGCTCGAGGGGGATTTGGTCTACTCGGTCGTCGTCGGGCGGACCACCGCACGATCGTTCGGCCCGCCAATCCGGCCCGCGGACAGGTCGATTGCCGCACAATGAGTTACGCGGGTCCGACCTACGACGAGTCATCACCGCCCGCCCGGACGACGAAGTGGAGTCGGCGATGAGAGATCACCTGCGGCGCTGCCTGGTCGGCGCGTTCGCCCTCGTATCGATCGGGTTGCCGGCGACGGCGGTCGCGTCCCCGGGGATCAGCCGCGCAGACGGGGACTGCGCCCCGGGCTGGGGCTGGAGCGTCGAACTGAATCAATGCGTGTTCCTGCTGCCGGCCGCGAACGGACCCGGCGGACCCGGGGGACCGGGCGGGCCCGGTGGACCGGGCGGACCCGGCGGACCTGGAGGGCCCGGCGCCCCGGGGCATCCCGGCCCGCACTGATACCGTCACCCAGCGGCGGCAACGCCACCCCGGACCGGCGGAATAGCTGGTCGGCGGCGCGCGGGAACTCATCGCGCCCGCCGGTCGTTATATCAGCTAAGTAACCGGTGATTTCGAGGGGGTAATAGCCGCATGCCACGCACAGACAACGACACCTGGGACCTTTCCACCAGTGTGGGCGCCACCGCCACGATGGTGGCCGCCGCACGCGCCATCGCGACCAACGCCGACAACCCGCTGATCGAGGACCGATTCGCCGAACCGCTGGTTCGCGCCGTCGGGGTGGACTTCTTCACCCGCTGGGTCACCGGCGACCTCGTCGCCGCCGACGTCGACGACCACGACTCCGGTTGGAAGCTCGAGCACATGCCCGTGGCGATGGCCGCCCGTACCCGCTTCTTCGACTCCTTCTTCCAGGCCGCGACGCAGGCCGGGATCCGGCAGGCGGTGATTCTGGCCTCCGGCCTCGACGCGCGCGCCTACCGGTTGGCCTGGCCGGCCGGTACGACGGTGTTCGAGATCGACCAGCCTCAGGTGATCGAATTCAAGACCGCCACGCTGGCAAAGCTGGGCGCGCCCCCGCAGGCCACGCTGCGCACCGTCGCCGTCGACCTGCGCGATGACTGGCCAAAAGCATTGGTGGAAGCGGGGTTTGACAAGGGCCAGCCCACCGCATGGATCGCCGAGGGGCTGTTCGGCTATCTGCCGCCGGAGGCCCAGGACCGCCTGCTGGACAACATCACCGCACTCAGCGCCGACGGCAGCCGGCTGGCGTGCGAAGCTATTCCGGACATGTCAGAGGTAGACACCGAGAAGGCTCAAGAGATGATGCGCAGGGCCACCGCGAAATGGCGGGAGCACGGCTTCGACCTGGAATTCGGCGATCTGGGGTATCAGGGCGAGCGCAACGATGTCGCCGAGTACCTGGACGGCCTGGGCTGGCGGTCGGTCGGCGTTCCGATGAGTCAGCTGTTGGCCGACGCCGGACTCGAGGCGATCCCGCAGACCAACGACTCCGCGTCGGTGGCCGACACCATCTACTACAGCTCGGTGCTGGCCAAATGACCGCACCGCAGCGGCGAGGGCTGAACGACGTCGTCACGCGGATGTGGAGCTTCCTGGCGCCGGTGTATGACCTGCCCTTCCTGCAGCAGTGGGTGTACCGGCCTCCGCACAACGAGGTGATAGCCCAGCTGCGCAACCACGGTTCGCGCAGAATCGCCGACATCGCTTGCGGCACAGGGATACTCAGCGAGCGGATCCAGCGCGAACTGAATCCCGACGAGATCTACGGCGTGGACATGTCCGACGGCATGCTCAACCAGGCGCGGGCGAAATCGGACCGGGTGCAGTGGTTGCGTGCGCCGGCCGAACAGCTCCCGTTTGACGACGGTGCGCTCGACGCCGTCGTGACGACGTCGGCGTTTCACTTCTTCGACCAGCCGGCGGCGTTGCGGGAATTCCATCGCGTGCTGGCCCCCGGGGGGTTGGTGGCCGTCTCGGCGCTCAGTACCCGGCGACCGCTGCTGCAGGCATCCGCCGACAGCAGGTGGAAGCCGCAGCACAACGCGTCGGCTCCCGAGATGCGCAAGTTGTTCGAGGACGCGGGGTTCGTGATCGGCGATCAGTATCGGATCCCGCGACCGGCCTGGACGCGCCTGGTTTCTGACCTGCTGACCGTCGGCACCAAACGCGACTAGTGAAGCCGGGACGAAATGCCTTCGCCGGCAACGGCATAACTGACGACGCCCGCCTCACCTGATCGGCGAGGCGGGCGTCGTTTCAGCTATGGCTCACAGCGGGATCCACACTCCGAAGAACCAGAAGCCCCACTGGTTGAACCCGGGATCCCAGACGGGAGTCTCCTGGTAGCCCCAGTAGTTGATCGGGCCGTAGTCCCAGTGCCCGCCGGGCGGAGGGAGCGGTCGATCCCACGCCGGACGCGGTGGTTCACCCGGTCCCCAGGGGGCGGGTCCGTCGCCCCACGGGGCGCCGTGGAAGTAGCCACGTTGGGGGTCCCCATGCCAGGGACCACCCGGGCCGCCGGGGTGATCGGGCCCGCCGGGACCACCCGGCCCGCCAGGGTGATCGGGCCCGCCCGGCCCACCGGGGCCGCCGGGGTGATCGGGACCGCCAGGTCCACCTGGTCCACCAGGGCCACCGGGATGACCGGGGCCGCCGGGACCGCCAGGCGGCCCACCGGGCCCACCCGGCCCGCCGGGACCGCCCGGTCCGCCAGGGTCATTGGGGCCGGTCGGATGGTGGAAATCTCCGGGCTGCGACCCGCCATGGCCGGGGCCGCCCGCGGGAGGGGCGCCATGCCCGCCCGGAGGCGGCGGTGCCCCGGGAGCGGCGCCGGCGAACCCGGCGCCCATTCCCAACGCGGCGACGCCGAGCGCCCCGGCGATGCCCACCCCTCCGACAAATTGCTTCAACCTCACGATGCTTCACCTATCCACTCGGTCCACTCGGGATCTCTGCGAAAGGGGAATTCCTCGAACACCCCCCGACACCACCCAGACACTAGATAGCTTCCCTATGGACCAGCTGTGTCCCGCCCATGCAAACCTTTGATCCCGGTCAACCGGCACCCGCGAGCGCTGGTTTGGCAAGGCTATGTTGGCTAGTCGCGCACGGTTTTCGTCTATATCGTTGCCGCCGTGTCGAGTACGCCACACCCGGCCGAACCCCACATCGGTTCGGTGTCGTCGAAGTTGAATTGGCTGCGTGCCGGCGTTCTGGGCGCCAACGATGGAATCGTCTCCACCGCAGGCATTGTCGTGGGCGTCGCCGCGGCCACGGCGCTGCGCGCTCCCATCCTGACCGCCGGCAGCGCCGGACTGGTGGCCGGGGCGGTGTCGATGGCGCTGGGCGAATACGTCTCGGTCAGCACCCAGCGCGATACCGAGAAGGCGCTGCTGATCCAGGAGCATCAGGAACTGCGCGACGATCCGGCCGCCGAACTCGACGAGCTCGCCGCGCTCTACGAAGCCAAGGGTCTGACCGCGGCGACGGCGCGTACCGTGGCCGAGGAACTCACCGATCAGAATCCGCTGCTGGCCCATGCCGAGGTCGAGCTGGGCATCAATCCCGAGGAGCTGACGAATCCGTGGCATGCCGCGTCGTCCTCGGCGCTCTCGTTCGCCATCGGCGCGTTGCTCCCGTTGATCGCGATTCTGCTGCCGCCGCCGACGTGGCGGATTCCGGTCACCGTCGTGGCGGTGCTCATCGCGCTGGTGATCACCGGCGCGGTATCGGCCCGCCTCGGTGGCGCGCCGCAGCTTCGCGCCGTGGCGCGTAACGCCATCGGAGGCAGCCTCGCACTGGCGGTCACCTACACGATCGGCCACGTGGTCGGCGCCGCGATCGACTGACCACGCCGGCGCATTCGCCGACTGGAAGCGCAACTGTAAGATCCACGGTTGCGGTCCTCAGCAGAGGCCGCACCACCCGTCGCGTGAAGGGTCATGCAGTGGCCGAACCCAATGTCGTTCCCGATCAACCTCGCTGGGCTGACGGGCTGCCGTATTTCGTGCGCGACGGAAACGATTTGGTACCAACCGAAATCGCGCGCGGCGGATGGGGGCCATCGCTCAGCGGCCACGTCGTCGGCGGACTCTTGGCGTGGGCCGTCGAGCAAGCCGCCCCCGACGCCGGCCTGCAACCGGCCCGGTTGACCGTCGACCTGCCCCGGCCGACGGCGCTGGAACCGCTCCGGGTGCACACCCAGGTGCGCCACGACCGGCGGCGGTTACGGCTGGTCGAGGCCGTCATCAGCCAAAACGACGCCGTCGTGGCGCAGGCGAGCGCGCTGTTTCTGCGCCGCGGCCCGCAGCCCGACGGGCGGGTCTGGTCACCCCCGGTGCAGACGCCGCCGGTCCCGCTGGACCAGACCTACTCGACGCTTTTCATGCGCACCTACGGCTGGGGCTCGCAGGTGCAGAACCCCGATCCGGACTGGCCGCAGACCGACGGCCCGAAATACACCTGGATACACGAGACGCGCCCGCTGATCGACGACGAGCCGCTCAGCGCATTCACCCGCGCGGCGATGGCCGGTGACATCACCGCGTCGATCGCCAACTGGGGCAGCAAGGCACTGCAGTTCATCAACGCCGACTACACGCTCACGCTGAGCCGGTTGCCCGAGGGCGACCACATCGGGCTCGCCTCGCTCACCCACCACAGCCACGACGGCGTTGCCAGCGGCTCGGCCGTCCTGGTCGACACCGCGGGCCCGATCGGCACCGGACTGTCGGTTGCCATCGCGCACTCGGGATTTCGTCCGCCGTCCGCCGACCCGTCGGCGCGGTGAGTTCCGGTGACGTTCTGGTCGCTGATTGCCGAGGCCGCACGACGCGGCTCACCCCGGCCACTTCTCGCCGACGAGCACGGTCGCAGCATGACCGCACGTCAGCTGCACGACGCCGCATGCGTCGCCGCGGCCGCGCTGGCCGAGCGGGGAGTCCGCCCGGGCGCCGTCGTGTCCTGGCAGTTGCCCACCACGCTGGAGACCATGGTGCTGATGGCCGCGCTGGCCCGGCTCGGTGCGGTGCAGAACCCGATCATCCCGGTCCTGCGGGAAAGCGAAGTCCGCTTCATCACCGGCCAGCTGAACACCGAATACTTTGTGGCGCCTGGGCTTTGGCGCGGCTTCGATCACGGTGGGGTGGCTCGGGAACTGTCGGCCGAACGGGGCTTCGAGGTCATCACCGTCGACCTGGCGGCACCGCCGGCCGCCGGTGCGCTGCGCCTGCCCGGCGCCGATCCCGATTCCCTGCCGGCGCCGCCGCAATCCGCCGACGAGGCGCGCTGGATCTACTACTCGTCGGGGACCACCGCCGCTCCCAAGGGGATTCGCCATACCGACAGCTCGGTCATCGCCGGCTCGGCGGGAGTGGTCGGCATGGTGGGGGCCACCAGCAGCGACGTCGATCCGATCGCCTTTCCGGTCGCACACATCGGCGGGCCGCGATGCTGGCCACCGCACTGCTGACCGGCATGCGGTTAGCGCTGTTCGAGGCGTTCGACCCGGCGGCCACTCCGCTGGCCATCGCCGCACATAATCCGACGTTCCTGGGCACCGCGACGCCCTTCTTCGTCGCCTACCTCGAAGCCCAACGGGCCCAAGGGAATCGGCCACTATTCCCGTCGCTGCGGGGATGCCTGGCGGGAGGCGCACCCATCACCGCCGAGTTGAGTCGACGGGTCCGCGACACCTTCGGGGTGGCCGGCATCGCCAACGCCTGGGGAATGACCGAGTTCCCCTGCGCGACATCCCCGTCGCTGACCGCGGCACCCGAGGTGCTCGACCACACCGTGGGGCCGCCGGTGCCCGGCGTCGAAGTCCGCGTGGTCGACGGCGCAGAGAATGAACTGCCCGCCGGGCAGGAAGGCGAGCTGCGGCTCAAGGGACCCCAGTGCTTCCTCGGCTACGCCGACCCGACGCTGGACGCCGACGCCTTCGACGACCAGGGCTGGCTGCGCACCGGCGATCTCGGCCTGATCGACGCCGACGGCAACGTCCGCGTCACGGGCCGCACCAAAGACGCGATCATCCGCAATGCGGAGAACATCTCGGCCCTCGAGATCGAGAACGCACTTGCGGCGCATCCCGCCGTCGCCGACGTCGCCGTCATCGGGATCCCCGACCCGCGCACCGGCGAACGGGTCTGCGCCGTCGTGGTACCCGCGACGGCCGACGGCGTCACGCTGGAATCCCTTGTGCAACACTGCCGATCACGCGGGCTGAGCCGCTACAAACACCCCGAGCGCCTCGTCGTCGTCGACACCCTCCCGCGCAACCAGTTCGGCAAGGTGATCAAGAAGGACCTGCGCGACGCCTTCGGGTGATGCTGGACGCCTGGGCCCGGCACGCTTATTCGCGCGGATGTAACGCCACGGCGAGATTTCGCCCGGATTTCCGCCGTGGCGTTACGAGCGCGGACCGAGCGCGGACATGCGCGGACGTGCGCGGACGGCTAGAGGCCCTTGGGGGCGTCGCGGACCGCCTGCACCGCCGCCGCGTCACCCTCGAAGTCGACCCGGGCGGCTCGCCCCACGGCGAACAGCAGCAGCTCCTCGGGCGCCCCGGTCACCGTGACCGCCGGGCCCCGCCCGGCGGTGAGCACGGTCTTGCCCTCCGGGGTGCGCAACGCCACCCGGGCGGGCACTTTGGCCAGGGTGAGCCGGGCCATCAGCGGCAGGGTGCGTCGCAGCGTGCGGGCCAGCGCCGGCTCCAGCGCACGCGGCGTCCAATCCGGCTGGGCGCGTCGTACATCCTCGTGGTGGATGAACATCTCGCCCACATTGGCGACCGGGTCCAGCAACTTGAACGGGGAGTAGACCGGCGGGCCGGCGGCGACCTTGTCCAGCAACTCGTCCCAGTCGTTCTGCGTAGTGACCTGGCTCTGCACCTTGGCGGTGTGCGAGGCCAAGGACGGGATCATGATGCCCGGCGTCGCGTCGGGCCTATACTCCCGGATCACCAGGTGCGCGGCCAGGTCCCGCGTCGTCCAGCCCTCGCACAGGGTGGGCGCATCCGGGCCGACGCCACGCAGAGTTTCCACCAGGGCGGCGCGTTCCCGTCGAGCAACAGACATGGGTTCAGCGTAGGGCCAGCCCCCGGGCGGCGACCATCGATTACTCGGTAAATTTGAAACGTCAAGTTGTCGAAGGGGAATGCCATGAACGCGCGCGTCGAGCAGTTGGAGTTTCAAGCCGAGGCTCGGCAACTGCTGGATCTGATGGTCCACTCCGTCTACTCCAACAAGGACTCGTTCCTGCGGGAGTTGATCTCGAACGCTTCCGACGCACTGGACAAGCTGCGGCTGGAAGCCTTCCGCAACAAGGACCTCGACGTCGACACCTCCGACCTGCACATCCAGATCGAGGTGGACAAGGATGCGCGCACCCTGACCATCCGCGACAACGGCATCGGCATGACCCGCGCCGAGGTGGTCGACCTGATCGGCACCCTGGCCAAGTCGGGCACCGCCGAACTGCGCCAACAACTCCGCGAAGCCAAGAACGCCCAGAACGAAGCCGCCTCAGAGGAACTCATCGGCCAGTTCGGCATCGGCTTCTACTCCAGCTTCATGGTGGCCGACAAGGTCGAACTGCTCACCCGCAAGGCCGGCGAGAGCGAGGCCACCAAATGGGAGTCGAGCGGCGAGGGCACCTACACCATCGAATCGGTCGAGAACGCCCCGCAGGGAACCTCGGTCACCCTGCATCTGAAGCCCGAGGACACCGAGGACGAGCTGCACGACTACACCTCGGAGTTCAAGATCAAGAGCCTGGTCAAGAAGTACTCCGACTTCATCGCCTGGCCCATCCGGATGGAGGTGGAGCGGCGCACGCCCGCCACCGAAGAGGGCGGCGAGGAGACCGTCACCCGGGAGGTCGAGACCCTCAACTCGATGAAGGCCCTGTGGGCCCGGCCCAAGGACGAGGTCTCCGAGGAGGAGTACAAGGAGTTCTACAAGCACATCGCGCACGCCTGGGACGACCCGCTCGAGGTCATCGCGATGAAGGCCGAGGGCACCTTCGAGTACCAGGCGCTGCTGTTCATCCCGTCCCACGCCCCGTTCGACCTGTTCAACCGGGACGCGCACACCGGCATCCAGCTCTACGTCAAGCGGGTGTTCATCATGGGCGACTGCGACCAGCTGATGCCCGAATACCTGCGCTTCGTCAAGGGTGTCGTTGACGCACAGGACATGTCGCTCAACGTCTCCCGCGAGATCCTGCAACAGGACCGGCAGATCAAGGCCATCCGGCGGCGGCTGACCAAGAAGGTTCTGTCCACCATCAAGGAGTTGCAATCCGAGCGGCCCGACGACTACCGGACCTTCTGGACCCAGTTCGGCCGGGTGGTCAAGGAGGGTCTGCTGTCGGACTTCGACAACCAGGAGACGCTGCTGCAGCTCTGCTCCTTCGCCTCGACGCACAGCGAGGAGGAGGCCACCACGCTGGCCCAGTACGTCGAGCGGATGAAGGAAGGGCAGACGCAGATCTTCTACGCCACCGGCGAGACGCGCCAGCAGATCCTCAAGTCGCCGCATCTGGAGGCGTTCAAGGCCAAGGGCTACGAGGTGCTGCTGCTCACCGACCCAGTCGACGAGGTCTGGGTGGGAACCGTCACCGAGTTCGACGGCAAGCCGCTGCAGTCAATCGCCAAGGGCGAGGTGGACCTGAGCGCCGAGGGCGAGGAGAGCCAGGCCGAGCGGGAAGAGCAGCAGAAGGAATTCGCCGATCTGCTCGCCTGGCTGAAGGACACCCTGTCCGACCACGTCAAGGAGGTCCGGCTGTCCAACCGGCTGACCGACTCGCCGGCCTGCCTGATCACCGACGCCTTCGGCATCACACCGGCGCTGGCCCGGCTCTACCGCGCCTCCGGGCAGGACATTCCGGTGGGCAAGCGAATACTGGAACTCAATCCCAAGCACCCACTGGTCACCGGCCTGCGCCAAGCCCACCAGGACCGCGCCGACGATCCGTCCGTCGCCGAGACCGCGGAATTGCTTTACGGCACAGCGCTTCTGGCCGAGGGCGGCGCCCTCGACGACCCGGCCCGGTTCGCCGAGATACTGGCCGACCGGTTGGCCCGCACCCTGTAGCCCCGGGCCGCCGCAGCAAATCGGCGAATTCGGGGATTGAAAAGCGCCGGGCAGGGATACTTAAGTCCCATGGCCGAGTTCCGCGTGATCGACCCGCACGGGCGGGTGGTCGCGACGCAGAATTTCGCCGACGCCGAGGCCGCACACGCCTGGTTCGTCCACTCGGTCGGCGGCAGCACCGAGCTGGGTTGGCGGATGGAGGTCAACGACGACGGGCAGTGGGCGTTCTTCGATGACACCGAGGGCTTCACCGCCCCGGTGAGTCGACGGCCCGAACGGCGCTGAATCCGGCTCCCGGAGACCGAACATGATGGGCGCCAACCTGATTGGGTGACCCACCGCCGCCGTCGCGAGACGGCCGTGACGTGCCGCGTACGCTCCCACCATGCACGTCGACGCGATGACCGTTCCGCAGCCGCTCGGCCAGATCGGCGACCTGGCCCGGCGAACCCAATCCGCCGGGTTCTCCGGGCTGTTGTTCACCGAGACGGGCCGCACCGCCTACCTGAACGCCGCCGTGGCGTCGCAGTCCGCGCCCGGGCTCGAGCTGTCCACCGGCGTCGCGGTGGCATTCCCGCGCAGCCCCTTCGTCACCGCCGCGGTGGCGTGGGAACTGCAGGAAGCCACCAAGGGCCGCTTCCGGCTGGGGCTGGGTACCCAGGTGCGTACCCACGTGGTCCGGCGCTACGGCGCGGCCTTCGAGCGGCCCGGCCCCCGGCTGCGCGACTACCTGCTCGCCGTCAAGGCATGCTTCGCGGCGTTTCGGTCCGGCACGCTCGAGCACCACGGCGACTTCTACGACCTCGACTTCATCACCCCGCAGTGGAGCCCGGGACCCATCGACGCGCCCGACCCCAAAGTCGATATCGCCGCGGTGAATCCGTGGATGCTGCGGATGGCGGGCGAAGTGGCCGACGGCGTGCACGTCCATCCGATCGGCGAACCGGGCTACCTCGCCCGTCACGTCCTGCCGACGGTCGCCGAGGGCGCGGCCAAGGCGGGACGCTCACCGTCGGACATCGCGATCATCGTCCCCGTGATGACGATCGTCGGGGACAACGACGAGGAGCGCGACCAACAGCGCGAAGCCGTGCGCGCCAGCATGGCCTTCTACGGCAGCACGCCGAACTACGCGTTCATCTGGGACGAAGCCGGGTTCGAGGGCACCACCGCCCGCATCCGCGAGAAGCAGAAGGCCGGCGACTACGCCGGGATGGCCGCCCAGGTCAGCGACGACCACATCGCCGTCTTCGCCACCGAGTCGACGTGGGAAGGGTTGGCCGACGCGCTGATCGAGAAATACTCCGGCACCGCAACACGTCTGGTCATGTACAACTCGGCGGCCGACCCGGAGCGCTTCGAGCGGTACGGCGAGGTGGCCCGCCGGATACAGCACGCGGTCAGCGGCTGAGCTGAATCGCCTTGACCACCAGCAGCAACGCGCCGACGACCAGGTAGCCGCGCAGGGCGATCATCGCCAGCCGGGTTCCGGGCGACCAGGTGACCGGCTCGAGCAGCGTCAGCGGCGGCATCCGCCAGGTGCTGCGGTCGACGCCGCGCGCCGGAAGCCGCGGGCCGGGTCGCGCGGGCTGACGACGGGCCAGCCAGCGCAGCACCGGGGCCGCACCGGCCGCCAGGATGATCAACGCCAGCGTCAGATAGCCGGCGACGGCGACGACGTTGAGGTCGGGGAACAAGGTGGTGGCCATCAAGATCCCGGACAGCAGCAGCAAAGTGCCGACGATCAATCCGGCGACCCAGTTCAGCCAGGCGCGATTGACCCACGGCCCCAACACTTCTCGGTCATTGCACAGCAACAGCAGAAAGACGCTGGCGCTGGGCAGCAGCAGACCGGCGAGGGCCTGCACCGCGGTGGTGATCAACCCCAGCGGGGCGCCCGGGATCAGCACGATGGCCGCGGCCACCACCACCATCGCGGTGTAGGACAGATAGAACTGTTTGGCGTCGGCGAAGCCGCGATGCAGCGAATGCTTCAGCCCGAACACGTCACCGAAGGCGTAGCTGGTGGCCAGGGTGACCGCGGCGGCGCCGATGATCGAGGCGTCCATCAGCACGATGGCGAAGATCGAGCCGAGCACCTGACGGTGTTGGCCCAGCAGGTGCGCGGTCGCGCCGGCGTCGGTGAAGCCGCCCACGGTGTCGGTGGAGCGGGCTGCCCAGTCACCGGTCATCACCAGCGCCGCGGCGCCGATCACCACGACGAACGCGCCCAGCACGGTGTCCGCGCGCTCGTAACCCATGAACCGGGGCGTGATGCGTTTGTCGACCACATTGGACTGCTGGAAGAACAACTGCCACGGCGCCACCGTGGTGCCCACGATGGCGATGATCAGCAGCACCGCGTCCGAGCTGACCCCACCCGAAATGCTGGGCACCACAAAGGACTTCGCGGCGCGTCCCCACTGCGGGTGCGACATCAGCAGCATCGGGATCTGCAGCAGGGTGATCGCGATGAAAATGAACATGGCCCGCTCCCACCGGCGGAAGCTGCCGCTTGCCATGATCGCCACCAGCGCCACCGCCGACACCGGCACCACGACGTATTTCGAGACGCCGATGTACTCGGCGGCCAGGCTGATGCCGATGAACTCGGTGACGATGGTCAAGAAATTGAGCAAGAACAGGTCGCCGACCGAGAACCAGCCCCAGCCCCGGCCGAAGCGCTCGTTGATCAGCCGCGCGTGCCCCACCCCGGTGACCGCGCCGAGGCGCACCACCATCTCCTGGTTGACGATGAGCACGGGTACCAGCAGCAGCAACACCCACAGCAGCGAGTAGCCGTAGTTCTGGCCGGCTTGGGCGTAGGTGGCCACCCCGCCCGCGTCGTTGTCGCCGACCATCACGATGATGCCCGGGCCGACGATGGCGAGCAGGGTCAGCAGCCGCGTCTTCCAGGTTCGGGCGTGTTCGGTCTCGCCGACCCGGATGCGGCCGAACGCGCCCTCGATGTCGCCCAAATGCGCGCTGTCGAGCACTGCCGTGCCCCGGGGTTCCACCGGCTCGGCGCGGCGGGTGTTCTCGCCGGCTGAGCTCACGGTGCGTTACCTCCGGGCAGCGGGCGGTCCTCAGCGGTGGTGATTTCGCGAATCGGGCGGGGCGCGGGCTCTCGGCGGCGCCAGTCTTCGGGGATGGTGGCCTCTAGCACGTCGTCGACGGTCACCACGCCGAGCAGGTGGTCCTGCTCGTCGACGACGGGGATCGAGTAGAGGTTGAAATCGGCCATCAGCAACGCGATGTCGGTCAGGTCGGCGTCGGCGTTGACCCGCACCGGATCGGAATCCATCAGCCGCTCAAGGGTTTCGGAGGGATCGACCTGTAGCAGGGTGATCACCGAAACGACGCCGTCGAGCCGGCGGTCCTCGTCGAGCACGTGCACCTTGATCAGCGCCTCGGGCTGAATGCTGTGCGAGGAGGCGATCAACGCCAGCGCCTCGGCCGCCGTGGCGCTGGCCGCGCAGGAGACCGAGTCGACGTTCATCAGCCCGCCGGCGCTTTCGGGGTTGAAACCCATCAACGTGATGACCTTGGTGCGTTGCGGGGCGGGCATCAGGTCGAGCACGCGGCGGCGCCGCGACTGGCGCAGATCGACGATCGCGTCGGCGGCGTCGTCGGCGCGCATCCGCCCCAGCAACGCGGCGACCTCGTCATCGGGCATCTCGTCGAGCAGCCGGCTGGCCTTCTCCGGGTCCAGCTCTTCGAAGACGTCGGCTTCCAGTTCGGGGTCGCTGTGCACCCGGTCCAGGATCTCGCCGCCCTCGGCCTTGTCGGCTTCTTCCAGCAGGTCCGCGATCTCGGCGGCCTTGAGCTCGCCGAACCGGTCCGACAGCCGGCGCACCGCATCGGAGCGGGCGTGGCCGATCAGCGGCTCGAACGCCTTCCAGTCGCGCGACGCGTGGCCCCCGGAGTGCTTGATCAGCCCGAACAACCGGGGCGGACGCCGGGTGTCCAGCCGGGCGACCATCCAGCCGGCGGCGGTCTGCTCGAGTTCGATGTCGTAGGCGCGCACCAGCTCGACGGTGGCCACGTCGATCAGCCGGTGGCCCAACACGTCGGTGCGCAACAACACCTCGCCTTCCCGGCGTTCGAAGCCGCGAACGTCAATCTTGTTCTTGGTCAACAGGACTCGGTCCGCGGAGTATTCGTGAATCGATTTGTCGCCGACGAACACCCGCCGCCCGCCGACGCCGGCCACGATCCCGGTCACCAGCGGGTACTCGTCGGCGCCGCGCAGCCGCACGATCACGTCCTCGACCCGGCCCACCGTTTCGCCCGAGCGCGCCAGCACCGGCGCCCGCAGCAGTTGCGAGAGATGGATGACCGGCTGCCCGGGGGCCTTGTCCTCCGATGTGCCCACGTATCCCTCCTCAAGGCGGTACGACCGAACCCGCCGACAACCTACCCCGAATCCAGGCCGTGCTGGCGGCTACCGCGTCAATGTGGCCGGGCCGCCAGAGCGTACGCCGCGGTCGCCGTGGATGGCTACCACCAATAGGTAAACGGCAGAAGGCTATTGGGGTCGCCGCTACTGTTTGTCGACCCTTCCGGCGATCTGTTTGGCAATGTCGATGCCGAGGTCGCCGACGTCCTTGCGGCACGCGTCGACGTCGATGACGACGTTGTTGCGGGCGGTCAGCGCACGTTGACAGGGCATCGTCACGTTCACGCCGTTGCCGTTGACGGTCACGGTCACCTGGGTGCTCAGCATCCCGTTGGCGTTGGTTACCGGCCCCACCTTCCAACGCAGTTCCGGGTTGGTGCCGTCGGCGGGAACCGTGTCCTGGCGATTGGCGCACGCGGGCCAACGCGCAGACGAGGCGGACAGGAAGGCGCTCGCCTGCTCGGGGGAGGGAAACAGCACGACAAATTGGTACACCTCAGGGCTTTCCAGTTGATTGGCGCCCGCGGGGGTGGGCGCCAGATCGTGGTAGCCGTAGACCGCGGTGCTGCCGCTGCCGGCGTATTCGGATGCCAGGCCGGCGTGCGTGGTGTATTTGCATTCGGCGGGGAATGTGTAATCGGTGCGCCGGACGGGGTCTTCTCCGAGGGCGGTGAACGGGGGATCGCTCGTCGTCCCGGTCACGCCCAGCGCGGTGTCGATGTCGTTGGGGCTGAGCATCAGGTCGGGCAGCGCGCCCCGAGCCAGCGGCGTCTTGGGTGAGGCTGTGCTGCCGGTGGCCGTCGACGAGGAGGCGGCGCCGTGATTGCCGGCGCCGCAGCCGGCGACGAGCATTCCGGCGGCGGCGAGTGTTGCGGCTAATCGGCGCACAGTTCAGTGCCCTTCCCGCGCGAGTCGGCTCCCCATTTTTCGGAGCTTACGACAGCAGGACGGTGCCAACTGCGAATTCGCGACAGCTGCGCCCGGTTGGACGATGCTGAACCACGGGCTATGTTCGCCGGGTGTCTGTTGTGCAGTTCACCTCGGTATCGCCGATCGTCCCGGTCCGAGACCTCGATGTCGCCCTGGACCGCTATCGCCGGCTCGGATTCGACGCGCGGGCATACCAGGGCCCCGAGCGGTACGGTTTCGCCGACCGCGGATCGGTGTCGATCCACCTGACCGAATGGGACGAGCACGACCCGTCGTGCACGGCCGCCAGCGTCTACTTCTACGTCAGTGACGCCGACGCCCTGTATGCGGAGTGGGCGGCGTTGGACAACCTCGGCGGGCGCCTGTTGGCTCCGCACGACACACCGTACGGTTTGCGCGAATTCGCCTACGTGGACCCCGACGGCACCGCGCACCGGGTCGGCTCGCCGCGCAGCTGATCACGTCTTTTCCGTTGAGAACGGCGGAATTTCGTCAGCTGTTGGGGCCGATGCGGCCTGGCTGCGGGCCAGCGCCACCGTCGCGGCCGCCATCACCGCCACCGAGATGCCCAGTGCCAACAGGCCAATGCCGTTGGTCCGCAACGTTTCACCGAGCACGGTGACGCCGAGCACCGACCCGATGATCGGCTCGGCGACGGTCACCGCCGGAAGCGACGCCGTCAGCGGGCCGGCCCGGAACGCCGACTGCTCCCAGGCGGTGGCCGCGATGGCCAGCAGCACCCACACATACAGCTCGGGTGTGCGCAGCAATGCCGGGATGCCGCGGTCGAGTTGGTCGACCACGCCCTTGGTCAGCACCGCAAACAGGCCCCACAGCGAACCGGACATCAGGCCGAGCAACAACGCGGCGACCGGGCCGGGATACAGGCGTGCGCCGAGCACGCACCCAATCAGCGCCGGCCCCATGACCAGTGCCACGATCGTCCACGTCTGCAGCGATCCCCGCGGGGTTCCCTCCTGCGGGTCGCCCACCGTGACCACCACCGCGACGGCGGCGGCCAGCAGTAGCGCCCAAACCGCTTGCCGCCCAGTGATTCTGCGGCGGTTCACCCGCGCGCTGATCAGCAGGGCGAACAGCAACGACGTCACCAACAGCGCCTGCACCAATACCACCGAGCCGAAACCCAGCGCTGCGGCCTGAAAGCCGAATCCGCCGGCGGCCACCAGGCTTCCGGTCCACCAGCGCCGGTCCCGCAGCAGTCGGCGAAACAGCGCGACGGTGCCGACCGGTTGATCCGTGACCTGCTGAGCCGATTGCTGTTGGGCGACGTCGCCCGCACCCACCATGAGGGCGGCCGCGACCGCGAGCACCGTCGCGATGTCCGTTCTGCCCACTAGCTCTCTTCCGTGTGTATCGACACCCGCAACCCGAGTCTTCGCGCCGAGCCTCAGCTGTTGCGCCGAATCCTGAGCGCCGTGGTGATCATCGGAATCTGCAGCGGCAGCCGGGCCAGCGCGGCGATCCGCATCGGCCACGGCTTGTCCCACCACAACCGGACCATGTTCAGGTTGCCCGGAAAGACGCCGACGAACAGGATCGCGGCGGCCAGCGCGGCGGCCCGTCGGGTGCGTCGCGGCACCAGCAGCGCCCCGACCGTCAGCTCGGCCACCCCCGAGCCGTAGGTGTAGAGCCTTGGGCTGCCGGGCAGTTCGGCGGGAATGATGGAGTCGAACGGTTTGGGCGCCAGGAAGTGCAGGGTGCCCACCCCGAGCAGCATGGCCGCGACGCGGTAGGCCGCCAGCTCGGTGGCGTCACGGGCAGCGGCTGATCTGGTTGTCATGGACCCATTGTGTCCCGCGCCCCGGGCGCTGCGGCCACCGGTAAGCCGCGATCGGCATGGGTGTCGCGACCGCGTGTACTAACCGTTTAATTGTTAGCGCGGTCACAGACCGGCCCACACCGAACTTAGGCCAATACTATTGTCTATACAGTATTTGATACGATTCGCCGCGACTGACCGCTGCCAGACCGTTCGAGGTTGAGAACATGGGTACACCCGTAATCGTCGGAGCCGTTCGAACGGCGATCGGCCGTTCCTTCAAGGGGACGCTCGTCAACACCCCGCCCGAGACGCTGATCACCGCGGTGCTTCCCGAGGTGATACGTCGCTCCGGTGTCGACCCCGCCGCGATAGACGACATCATCTTCGCCGAATCCCATTACGGCGGTGGCGATCTCGCGCGTTACGCGGCGGCAGCCACCGGCCTGGAGGACATTCCCGGCCAGTCGGTGAACCGGCACTGCGCGGGCAGCCTCACCGCGATCGGCAACGCCGCGGCCCAGATCGGATCCGGCATGGAGCGGGTGCTGATCGCCGGCGGCGTGCAGTCGTTGTCGATGACGCCGCTGGTCAACTGGCGCATCCCGGGCCCCGAGCTCAAGTTCGAGGAACGCTGGATGCCGCCGACCCACGTCGAGGCGCCGGACGCGCCCACCCGGGACATGTCCATCACCGTCGGCTGGAACACCGCCAAGACGGTCGGCATCACCCGCGAGGAAATGGACGCCTGGGCGGCCCGCTCGCACCAGCGCGCCATCGCGGCCATCGACGCCGGCAAGTTCGTCGACGAGATCCTGCCACTCAAGATCACCCAGGCGGACGGTTCGGTCACCGAGTTCGCCGTCGACGAGCATCCGCGCCGCGACACCACGGTCGAGAAGCTCGCCGGCCTGAAGGTGTTGCACCCCGAAATCGAGGGCTTCTCGATCACCGCGGGCAACAGCAGCGGCACCAACGACGCCGCCGCGGCGGTCGCGCTGGTCGACCGGGAGTACGCCGAAGCCGAAAAGCTCAATGTGATGGGCACGGTGCGGGCGTGGGCCGCCGCGGGCGTGCCGCCGCGCGACTGTGGCCTGGGCGCGGTCAAGGTGATCGGCAAGGTCCTGCAGCGGGCCGGGTTGTCGCCCGACGACGTGGCGCTGTGGGAGATCAACGAGGCGTTCGCGTCCGTGCCCATCGCGGCGTGCCGGGAATACGGTCTCGATGAGGAGAAGGTGAACTTCTCCGGCAGCGGCTGCAGCCTCGGCCACCCCATCGCGGCCTCCGGCGCACGCATGGTGACCACGTTGACCTACGAATTGGCCCGCCGCGGTGGCGGTATCGGCGTGGCGGCGATGTGCGCCGGTGGCGGCCAGGGCGGCGCGGTCGTCATCGAGGTCTAGCCGGGCCTCAGTTGCAGAACGTGTAGCCGATGAACTGGGTGCCGCGGGTATCGCCGCTCGAGTAGTTCGCGAAGTGCACCGCGGGCATCCCGTGGTACTGGGTGTTCATCTTCTGCACGTCCGGCGGCGGCACGTCCTTGGGGAAGGCCAGGATCATGTCCGCGAAGATCTTCAGGCCCGCCTGGCAGATGGCCTCCCGGCGCGGCGGCTGCGGGTTCCACGCGTGCACCACCACCGGCTCGGTCAGCTGAGATCCGGTCGCGCAGTTGGGATCGCAGAGTTTGAACACCGCCGTCCCGGTGCCGTCGGCGCCCTGCGGCCCCCAGGAACTCCACGACATGTCCTGCAGCGCAACGGCCACACTGGCGCAACCCAGCACGTTGAGTTTCTTGGGACGCTCGACCGGCAGGACCGACGGGTTGTAACAGCCCGGGATCGCGTAGCTCTCCGGCGGCGGTCCGGCGGCGGGCGCCGTCGCGCCGTGATCGCCCCGATCCAGCTGCATCCCCACGGCGGTGAGCACACCGATCAGCACCGCGGCCACGATGCCGATCACGATGAGTCGCCCCCGCGAGATGTGCCGCGACCGCCTGGACAAAGGAACGTTGCCGCTCACGTCACCAGATTACGGGGCGAAAATCGGGTCTGGGGCGGTCCGCGCCGACGGGGAATCAGAGGGTAAAGTTGGTCATCGCTACCAACATATTGAGGATTTCGCATGAATGACCATGAGCTGGCCGCGCGGTTGGCCACCGAGGCCGGTCGGCTGCTGCTGGGGGTTCGGGACGAGTTCGCCGACGCTCCGGCAAGCGAGCGGAAAGCGGCGGGGGACAAGCGATCCCACGATTTTCTGATCGAGGCGCTGGCTGCCGAACGGCCCGGCGATGCGGTGCTGTCCGAGGAGGGCGCCGACGACCCGGTGCGATTGCGCTCCGAGCGGGTCTGGATCGTCGACCCGCTGGACGGCACGCGGGAGTTCTCCGAGCTCGGCCGCGACGACTGGGCGGTGCACGTCGCGCTCTGGGAGGCCGGCGAGCTGGTGGCCGGCGCGGTGGCACTGCCGGCGCAGGGCGTCACGTTCGCGACCCCCGAGGTCGCGTCACCCCCCGTCGCGCCGGGCAAGCCGCGCATCGTGGTGTCGCGCACCCGCCCGCCCGCCATCGCGTTGAACGTGCGGGACGCGTTGGACGGTGTTCTGGTGGAAATGGGTTCGGCCGGCGCCAAGGTGGCCTCGGTCGTCCAGGGGCTCTCCGACGTGTACGTGCACGCCGGCGGCCAGTTCGAATGGGACTCGGCCGCGCCGGTCGCGGTGGCGCGGGCCGCCGGTTTGCACACGTCGCGCATCGACGGGTCGGCGCTGGCCTACAACCAACCCGACCCGAAGCTGCCCGATCTGGTGGTCTGCCGTCCCGAGCTGGCCGACGCCGTCCTCGCGGTCACCCGCTGACGGTCCTCGAGAGTCGCTGGCGCGCTTGGTCTTTCGCGCTAGGACGCGGGCCTGGGCAAAGGCCGCGACTCTGCGCTCAGAGCAGCGCCTGCTGCCAGGACAGGATGCGTTCGGCCAGTTCAGGTCCGCGGTCCTCCTGGATGAAGTGACTGGCGTTGATGCGGGCGTGCGGTTGGCCCGCGGCGCCCGGAATGTGCTTGATCAGCGGACTGTCCGCGTGGCCGAGGATGGGGTCGCGGGCGCCGAAGATGGCCAGGAACGGTTTTTCCCAGCGGCCGAGGGCTTCCCACGCCTTGCGGTTGGCCGGAATCGCGGGATCGGCCGGCGAGGTGGGCACCAGTTGCGGAAATGCCCGCGCCCCGGCCTGATACGTCTTGTCGGGGAAGGGCGCGTCGTAGCCGGCACGCACCTTGGACGAAACCCGGCGGACGGTCCCGACGCTGACGATGCGGCCGGCGGGCAGCACGGGGGAGTAGCGCGCGAAGGCTCGCCACGCGTAGAAGGCGGGCGGGGTGCGTCGCTGCGCGGTGGGAAGAAAGCCGTTGGCCACCACCAGCCGTCCCACCCGGTCGGGCTGCTCGGCGGCGATGCGCAGCCCGATCAATGATCCCCAGTCCTGCACGAACAGCGTGACGTCGCTGAGGTTGAGGTGTTCGAACCAGGAGACCACCCAGTCCACGTGCCGCTGGTAGGAGTAGTCCTCGATCCGGCTGGGCTTGTCCGACCGGCCGAAGCCGATCAAGTCGGGTGCCAGCACCCGGTTTCCGGCGTCGGTCAGCGGCGTGATCATGGTGCGGTACAGGTAGCTCCAGGTGGGCTCGCCGTGCAGCAGCACGATCGGTGGCCCGTCGATCGGCCCCTCGTCCAGGTAGTGCATGCGAAGCGGCCGGGTGTCGCGCGCGGTGACGTCGAGATAATGCGCCACGAACGGGTAGTCCTCCAGGTTTTCGAATCGGGAGTCCGGGGTTCGCAGCACATGCATATTCAGCTCCTCGGCGTGAACCGGCACCTCTGCTAGCCTCTCTCGCCGACGGGCATTCGTCTAGTAGCAGATTCGTTGAGCTACACCGTTGCGGCCACTAAACTGGCCTCTTCATGGCAATTCGGCGCGCGGTGCTGCTCATCGCCGACATCGGTGGTTACACGCATTACATGCAGTGGAACCGGACGCATCTCGCGCATGCCCAGCTGACCGTCGCGGGACTGCTGGAGTCGGTGATCAACGCGGGCAAGGGCCTGAAGCTGGCCAAGCTCGAGGGCGATGCCGCGTTCTTCTGGGCGCCGGACAGCAGCGCCAAAGTGGTGGTCTGCGAGCGGCTGTCGCGGATGCGCACGTCGTTCCTGCAGCGGCGCGAGCGGATGAAGAACGACATCGCCTGCCAGTGCGCGAGCTGCGCCCAGCTGGAGCAGCTGTCGCTCAAATTCGTGGTTCACGTCGGCGAGGTGGCCGATCAGCGGGTGAAGCGGCACGTCGAACTGGCCGGATTCGACGTCATTCTGGTGCATCGAATGCTGAAAAACCTGGTGCCGGTTGCGGAATACGTGCTGATGACCGATCCGGTCGTGGACTGCCTCGACGAGCCGATGCGCGCGCTGTGCATGCCGCTGGTGCACGTGTTCGAAGGGATCGGCGAAACGCCGACGTACTACATCGACTTGGCGGAAGTGCGGGTTCCGGTCACCGAGCCGCAGCGCAGTTTGCTGCGTCGGCTCGGCGCGACCATGAGGTTCGAGTTCAACTCGCTGCCGTTCACCCTGGGCATGAAGGAGCCCGCGGAAGGGTTCCGCAACTTGGGCCGGGGCGGGGAGGAGATTCCCGCGTAGCGCGGGCGGGACAGCTAGCCGGACCGGGCGGCCAGCGCGCGGCCCATGCGCGACAGCGCCTCGGTGAGGATCGCGCGCGAGGTGGCAAAGTTCAGTCGCAGGTGTCCCGCCCCGCCGGTTCCGAACACGTGGCCGGAGCTCAGCGCCACCCGGGCGTGCTCGAGGAACCAGCGCGCGGGCCCGGACAGGTCGGCGACCACGGCCAGACCCTGTGCGGCGTCCTCGGCGAAGCCCAGCTCTCGGCAGTCCAGCCACGCGAGGTAAGTGCCTTGCGGCCATTGATATTTCACGCCCGGAAGATGTTCGGCCACCAGCTCGCCCAGCAACGCGCGGTTCTGGTCCAGGCCCTGCAGCGTGGCGTCCAGCCATCCGTCACCGCTGCGGAATGCCTCGGTGTGGGCGATGACGCCGAGATGGCTGGGCCCGTGACTGACCTCCTCCGGCATCCGGTTCAGGTCGGCCGCCGCCTCCGGTCCGGCGATGGCCAGGGCCGCCTTCAGTCCGGACAGGTTCCAGGCCTTGGACGCCGAGGTCAGCGCGAAGGCGTTCTCCGCCCCGGCCACGGTCAGGAAGGGGGTGAATCGCGATCCCGGCAAGATCACCGGCGCGTGGATCTCGTCCGATACCACGCGCACGCCGAACCGGCGGGCGAGCTCGGCAACTCCGCGCAGCTCCGCGGCGGTGTGCACCGACCCGGTCGGGTTGTGCGGATTGCACAACAGGTAGGCGACCTTCGCCGTGTTCCCGGCGCGGGCGTGTGCGAACGCTTCTTCCAACGCGCCCAAGTCAATTCGGCCGCCGTCGTCCAGTGGTGCCTCGACGACCCGGCGGCCGTCGTGCGACACGAATGCGTAGAACGGCGCGTACACCGGCGGGTTGACGACGACGGCGTCGCCCGGGTCGGTGACCAGGCGCAGCACCTCGACGGCGCCGAGCATGACGTCGGGAACCAGCGCGGTGCGGCTCACGTCGAGGTCGTGCCACTGCCAACGCCGCGCCGCGAATTCGCTCACCGCCTCGGCGAACGCGGTGCCGCAGGGGTAGCCGGTGTCGCCGTGGTCGATCGCCGTTCGCAGCGCCTGCGCCACCGTCGGCGCCAGTTTGACGTCCATCTCGGCGACCCACAGCGGCAGCACGTCGGCGGGATGGGCGCGCCATTTCATGCTGGTGCGAAGCCGCAGTTGGTCCAGCGTGAGTTCCTCGAACGGGTTAAACGTCACTCGGGCAGATTAAGGCAGTTGAGTGGGCGAACGTGGTCGCGGCCGTACCCGGGCTGCCGTGCTCGCTGGAGATCCCGACCACGCTGCCGCTTTACGCCTTCGACTGAACGTGTAACGTACGTCGCAGACATTAGGCCAGCTAGGAGTTCGCCGTGTACACACTGCGCTTCGACATGCGTGATCCCGAATGGGCCGCGCCCCCAGCCGATCTGTACGCCGCGGCGCCCGAAATGGCGGCCTGGGCCGAGGAGCACGGCGGCCTGGCCGCCGTGCTGTGTGAACACCACGGCTCCGAGGACGGCTACCTGCCGTCGCCGTTCCTGCTGGCCTCCGCGGTGGCCGCGCGGACGCAGCGGCTGGCGCTGAGCCTGATCCTGATCCTGCCGTTCTACGAACCCGTGCGGCTGGCCGAGGACATGGCCGTGCTCGACATCATCAGCAACGGGCGGGCCTCCTACATCCTGGCGCTGGGCTACCGGCCCGAGGAGTTCGAGCATTTCGGTGTGCCGATCAAGAAACGCGGACGCCTCTGCGACGAGAAACTCGCGCTGCTGCGCCGACTGCTGGCCGGTGAAACCGTCGTCGAAGACGGGCGGCGGATCACCGTGACGCCCCGCCCGCTGACTCCCGGCGGGCCGGGGCTGATGTGGGGTGGGGGCACGATCGCCGCCGCCCGTCGGGCCGGCCGGTACGGCCTGGGCATGCTGGGCAACGCGAACGCGCCGGGCATCCAGGAGGCCTACGAAGAGGCCTGCCGCGAGCACGGCCACCCGCCCGGCCCGACGATGTTCCCCGACCGCAACACGCCCTCGGTGGTGTTCGTCGCCGAGGACGTGGATCAGGCGTGGAAGGAGATCGGCGAGCACCTGCTGCACGACGTGCGGACCTACGCCGCATGGAATCCCGGGGACGAGACGACGGCGGGCTTCAGCCACGTCAACACCATCGACGAGCTGCGTGAGACGGGGACCTCGCACGTGATCATCTCGGTGCCCGAGGCGATTTCGCGGGTGAAGGCCGGGCAGGTGCTCAACCTGTCGCCACTGTGCGGGGGACTGCCGCCGGACATCGCCTGGCCGTACCTCAAGCGCGTGGGCGAGGTCGTACTGCCCGAGGCGCTCGGCCATTAGCTATACCGCCGAGCGTCACGCCCCCTTACCGCCGAGCGTCGAGTTATGGTGGAAAATAAGCGATTTCGGCGCAACAACTCGACGCTCGCGGGCTAGCGGGGCTGGTTCGGCACTCCCGGGAACAGCTCGCCCGTCGGACCCGCGGTCACCCAACCGCCCAGCTTCGTCACCAGGTGCGGCGCGAAAACCGCGCCGTAGAGCGCATTTCCGATGACGACCACGGCGACCACGGACAGGACCGACGCACCGACCCGGCTCTTCGACCGGTGCTCGGCCCACATCTCGATGACGTTGCGTCCCTGCGCGTCAGTGCGACCCAACAGGTAGGTGAAGAGCATCATCTGGATGGCCATCGCCACCGAGTCGTAGAGCGGGTACTGGTGCACGGTGCCCTCGCGGATCGCCAGCCCCGGAATCACCCGGCCGTAATAGAAGACCCCGAGCTTGGCGCCCAGGAATCCATTGAAGAACAGCGCCCAGCAGAAGCCGACGACAAGGCCCACGACCAACAGCGTCTGGGGCCTGCGCCAGCCGAAGCGCGCGCTCAGCCAGCGCCCGAGGGCGGTGCCCGTCACCGCCGGCAGCACGAAGTAGGAGATGTAGCCGATCGGAACGAACAACGGCAGCCCGCCCCAGGTCATGTTCAGCGGCCACCACGACGGCATCCGGGGGATCGCCGGCGGGAACTGTGCGTACATCGCCCAGTCGTAGGGCGCCTCGATCCAGGAGAACGACATCGCCGAAATGCACAGCAGCAGAAGCGGATGCAGGCGGCGCCGGCGAACGCTCAGGTAGATGCCGAACGCGGTGAACCCAATGCCGCCGATCAGCGCGAAATCACTGGCCGCCTGCATCACCGGCGTCATCTGCGAGCTCATCGGTCAGCCTGGCGGCTCCGGCGGGCTTGCGGGTCGAAGCGCAGCACCAGCCCGAAGATCAACACGATCAATCCGAACAATGTGCCGAGCATGATGACAGCACCCACGGCCGCACCCCTTCCGATCCGAGCTCGACTCATTAGATAGTGCACACTATCCTAAAGTCAACCATCGACGAGAGGACAACCACGTGGCCCAGCGGCCATCCACCAGGCGCGGCGCGGCAGCGGCGCCGGCCTCGATCCGCCGGCCCCGCGGCGCGCCGCGCCAGCTGCTGCTCGACACGGCCCGGGCCCGCTTTGCCCGGCAGGACTACCGAAGCACCACGACACGCGAAATCGCCCAGGCCGCAGGGGTAACCGAGCATCTGCTGTTCCGCCACTTCGGTTCCAAGGCGGCGCTGTTCCGCGAGGCGCTGGTGCTGCCGTTCACCGATTTCGTCGACGAATTCGGCCGCACCTGGCAGGCTGTGGTCCCCGAGCAGACCGACGAGGAGGAGCTGGCCCGGCGGTTCGTCGGGCAGCTCTACGACGTGTTCGTCGAGCACCAGGGTCTGCTGTTGACGCTGATGGCGTCCGAGGCGTTGAGCGAGGAGGAGAAGGCCGACGCCGGCATCGCCGAGGTCAGGCGGGCAATCACGACGCTGGGCCGGATCAGCGCCGAGGGCATGCATCTGCGGGGCCTGCGGTCCGACCATCCCGACCTGCCGGCGCATTCGACGGTGGCGATGATCGCGGGCATGGCGGCGTTGCGGTCCACCTACTTCGGCGCCGAGCCGCCGTCCCGGGAAGTCATCGTCGACGAGCTCATCCAGGCCATCCTGCACGGCTTCCTGCACAGAAACGGCTGATCCGTTCAATTCGCCACCGCACCAGAGGAATTGGTTATGACAGGCACCAGCGCGATCGAGTTGTACTACGACCCTTTCGATTCTGACATCGACGACAACCCGTACCCAGTGTGGCAGCGCATGCGCGAAGAAGCGCCGCTGTACTACAACGAGAAGTACAACTTCTACGCGCTGAGCCGCTACGAAGACGTGGCACGCGAATTGCCGAACTGGCAGACCTACCAATCCGGGCGGGGCACCACCGCCGACATCCTGTTCTCCAATGTCGAAGTGCCGCCGGGCATTCTGCTGTTCGAGGACCCGCCGCTGCACGACCTGCACCGCCGCCTGCTGTCGCGCGTCTTCACCCCGCGGCGGATGCTGGCCGTGGAGGACCTGGTGCGCGGATTCTGTGTCCGTGAGCTGGACCCGCTGGTGGGCGCCGGCGGCTTCGATTTCATCAGGGATCTGGGGGCGATGATGCCGATGCGCACCATCGGCTACCTGCTGGGCATCCCCGAGGAAGACCAGGAGAAGATCCGGGACCGCAGCGTCGCCAACATCGAGTTGTCCCGGGACAGTGATCCCGCCGCGGTGGACGCGAACGTGTTCGCCAACTCGATCGCGCTGTTCGCCGAATACATCGAGTGGCGGGCCGATCATCCCTCCGACGATCTGATGACCGAGCTGCTCCGAGCCGAGATCGACGAACCCGACGGCACCCGGCGCCCGCTGTCGCGCACCGAGGTGCTGGCCTACACCGCGATGATCGCCGGCGCCGGCAACGAGACCACCGCGCGGCTGATCGGTTTCATGGGACAGCTGCTCTCCGACCACCCGGATCAACGACGCGAACTCGCCGCCGACCCGTCGCTGATCCCCGGGGCGGTCGAGGAGACGCTGCGCTTCGAACCGCCGTCTCCGGTGCAGGCGCGTTACGTGGCGCGGGACGCCGAGCACTACGGCCGCGTCGTCCCGGAAGGGTCGTTCATGTTGCTGCTCAACGGTTCTGCGAACCGCGACCCGCGCCGCTTCACCGATCCCGACCGCTACGACATTCACCGGCAAGGGGGAGGCCACCTCAGCTTCGGCCAGGGCCTGCATTTCTGCCTCGGTTCGGCGCTGGCCCGAATGGAGGCGCGGGTGGCTTTCGAAGAGGTGCTCAAACGCTGGCGGGACTGGGAAGTCGACTACGCCAACGCCGAGCGCGCGCGCACCGCGAGCGTGCGCGGGTGGGCGCGGCTGCCGGTCGTCACCGGTGGTTAGCCCTCGACTGTCACGCCAGCGTGACGCTCGAGGTCGACCGTCACGCCAGCGTGACGCGCGAGGTCGACTGTCAGGCCAGCGTGACGCGCGAGGTCGACTGTCACGCTAGCGTGACGCGCGGCGGCTAGCTGGCGCCGCCGTCCACCAACACCGCGCCGTCGGGCCGATCTCCCAGGGTTTGCAGCGGCACGTCCTCGCCGCGGGCGGTCAGGCGCACGATCTCGGCCAATTGCGCGGGGGCGTCGCACTGCAGATAGTGGTCGGCGCCGGGGATCACCCAGTAGCGGTTGCGGCCCGGCTTCGTCTTCAGATACGTCTGCCATACGTGGTTGGGGACGCGCAGCGGCGCGACGTTGTCGTGCAGTCCCCACACCATGGTGGTGTCCACATCGCTGGTGGAAAGCGCTTCCAGCCAACGGGTTTCGTCGGCGGCGCGCTCGTTGAGATATTGAATGGTGTCAGGCAGCACCCGGATTCCGTCGTTGTGGGCGAAGCATTTCGCCAGGGCGGCGATCTCCGGGTCGTCCAGCGTCCGCCGCGGCATGAACGTGCTGGCGCCCATTCCGGCCGCCAGCAGCTCGGGTGTGGTCGCGGCCGCGGTGGCCCGCGCGGTCGAGGGATCGAGCAGCGCGCTCTGAAACGCGGTGAGGTTGGCCAGCGGAAGGTAGATGTTGGCGTTGGTCAGGATCAGGTCGACGGGTGCGGCCGGCGGGTCGAGCGCGGCCAGCATGCCCGACGCGATCATGCCGACACTGCTGCCGCGGTCGTGGGTCAGCATGCGGTAGTCGGACAGTCGCCACACCTCGGTGATGGCGTGGACGAGCAGACGGGCGTCGTCGTACAGCGAATACACGTACGGCTCGGGCGGTTTGTCGGACAGTCCGTAGCCGGGGAAGTCGAGCAGGTGGATGTCGAAGTCACGGCTCAGCTCGCCGGCCAAGGCGAAGTAGTCGATGCTCGACGTCGGAAAGCCGTGCACCAACACCAATGCGGGCGCACCCGGGGTGCCGCAACGGCGGCTGAACACCCCGACTTCCCTGCCGTCGTTGGCCGCGGTGGTCGAGCGCCAACGAAGTTCGGTGCCGCCGCCTTGCCACTGCGCGAAAATGTCCAAGCAGTCAGCATCTCAGAGGCCGTCGCGGCGGACAACCACCGTTCTCACGGGCAGGTGACGTGGATCCCGAACGTCACGTCGCGCGTCCCGCTTTGGCCGGGTGTGGTCGCCTGGCCGGTGCCGGTGACCGTGTAGCTCTTGCCGTCCTTGGTTGCCTGCACCTGAGTCGGCGATTTGGTTCCCTGGTACGGCAATTGATATTGGCCGTTGTCCAGCTTGAGCGAAATCGCGAAGCCATCGACGGTGGGCGGTTGTTCGTCGGAGACCGCGAGGGAGACCGACGCCGAGTCGTCGTGCACGCTGATGCGGGTGGTGAGGTCTCCCGATTCCGGCGGCGACGCATTCGGTTGTGCTGCTGCGCTGGTGCAGTCGACGCCGGCGATCATGGTGTGCTTGTTCCCGTCGATCATCACGGTGGTGCTTGCCAACGCGGCGGTGGAACTCGGGGTGGCAGCCGGGTGGCCGTTCTTGCCGGAACATCCGGGCAGCCCGGCCCCCAACGCCAGCACACCGAGCGCGGTCGCGGCGCCGACGACCCGGCGCCGATCGTTCAGGTTCCTCATTGTCGGCCCTCCGCTAGACGTCATCAGGACTATAAAGCCCGATCGTTACCGCCGGGACGCCCAGCCGATCATGGCGTGCGGCGGTCGGGCGAACGGGCGTTGAACGCGCCCGTGTTCACGACGCGAAAGCCTATCCCGCACAGGGTTGTTCGTTATCTCAGTGTGTCGCGGTCGCGATGAACATGCCGGCGGCGGCGACGAGGAGCACGCCGTCAATCAGGAGCGCATAATGCCGCTGATCGGTTCGGCGCACGAGCGGACGCGCGACGAAGGGCCCGATCATCAAGGCGGTGCCGATCACCAGCCCGCGGGTCACCACGGCGAAGCTGAGCGCGCCCAGCTGGCTGAAGGTGCCGATTTTGCCGATGTAGAGCAGCAAGGCGCTGACGGCCTCCGACCCGAGGAACGCGCCGCCGGACAGCCCGTATCCGGTGAACACGGGCACGCTCAGCGGGCCCGTCGACAGGACCAGACCGGTGAGGAAGCCGACGACGACGCCCGCGACGGCCAAATGCCGCAGCCGAATCCGCCACCGGCGGGCCAGCGCAACCCTGCGCACCGGGATCATCGCGAGGAAAAACACCCCCAGCAGCCCGTCGACCACCGCCTGCGGGATGCTCAGCAGGGTGTTCGCGCCGAGCACGACGGCGGGAGTCCCGGGCAGCGCGTAGGCAAGCACCGGCCGCCAGCGAATCTGCCGCCACCACGCGGCAACCCGCGCGACGTTCGCCATCACCGCCGCAATCCCCATGACGGGCACCGCAATTCGCGGCCCGTACATCATGACCAGCGCCGGCAGCAGCACTAGGGACGAGCCGGTGCCCACCAGCCCACCGAGCGCTCCGGCGGCCAGGGCGATGAGAAAGAGGACGGCGAGAGCCACCATGGCAGGACCTTCTCGCCGGCACGCGGCGCACCGGCGGGGGTCCTCCAGGCTTTTGTCCGTTCAGATGACCGCCTTCCGTCGGGGAAGGCGGTGGCGCCGCTCGGACCAGTCACACCGTGTGGTGCCGGAACCCTAGGCGCTGTCGGGAACAGGCTAACAGGTGGTGCAGCCGCCTACGCGCCGCCGCGTTCCACCGGGCGGGCCGGGTCCGCGCACCACTCCGACCACGATCCCGGGTACAGCGCCGCCGTTCGGCCCACCGCCGCGAGCGCGGCGATCGTCACGGTGGCGGTGACGCCGAGCCGCAGTAGGCGGCCACCGCGCCGTGCCGCTCGATTCGGTGCTCGGCGAACACCCGGGCGAGCGCGTCGTCGTCGAGGAAGGTGCCGTCGGCCGCCAAAACGTCGCCGCTGGGCAGATTCTCGGCGCCGGGAATGTGCCCGGCGACGGGATCGAGCGGTTCCACCTCGCCGCGGTAGCGTTCCGGCGCCCGGGCGTCGATGAGTGTGGCGGCGCCCGCGGCCACCTGCTCGGTCGTCACGGTCGGACGGTTGCCGGAATGCAAATCATCATGCGGCACAGTCACATTCCCGGGCGCTGGTTCGACCGGCCCGGACTCGAGTCGGCCGCCGGTCGCCCGCCAGGCGGCCAGCCCGCCGTCCAGAATGCGGACGTTGTCCAGCCCGGCCGCGCGCAGCAGCCACCAGGCGCGCGCGGAGCCGGCGCGGTTCCAGTCGTCGTAGACCACCACCGGTGTGTCCTGCCGGATGCCCCATCGGCGGGCGGCCGCCTGCAGGCTGGGTCCCGACGGCAGCGGGTGACGGCCCCGCCCGGACACCGTGTGGTCGCTGAGCTCGTCCTCGAGCGAGACGTACACCGCGCCGGGAAGGTGGCCCTGCAGGTAGGCCGCGCGGCCGTCGGGCTCGTCGAGCCTCCACCGCACGTCCAGGATGCTCACCGGGTCTCCGGCCTCGATGACGTCGGCCAACTCGGTCGCGGTGATCAATACCTGATCGCGTGCCCCCACCGGATCCTCCTTGTCGTCTGTAGCGAGACTAACCAGCGCGGTCGGGCAAACCAGCGCCCGCCCGAGCGGCGCGGCGAAAAGGCCCGGGTGACGGGGGCCGCCGACAGGAGCAACGGGTGGCGCACACACGGCGAGCGACGCGGCCGCGCCGCGCCAGGTCAGGCGGTTTGTTCGGAGTGCCCGCCCGGATCGTCGAAAACCGGTGCCCGCAACGACGCCAGCATGCCGGCGGCGGCCCGGTGCCAGGTGAAGTCCTCGGCGCGGCGCCGCGCGGAAATGCGGCGCTGCCGCTCGGGCCGGCTGACGATGGCGCTGACCGCTCGCGCGATGGCGGCCGGGTCGTTGGCGGCCGATGCGCCGCTGTCCGGGGTGACGATCTCGGTCAGCGCCGACGTGCGCGAGACCACGGCCGGCGTGCCGCACGCCAGCGACTCCAGCGCGGCCAGCCCGAACGTCTCGTGCGGTCCCGGGGCCAGCGTCACATCGGCCGAGGCGAGCAGCTGGGCCACGGTGGTGCGATCGGAGACGAAACCGGTGAAGTCGACCGGGAGCCGGGCGGCCTGCCGCTGCAGCCTGGCCCGCAGCGGGCCCTCGCCCACCACCACCAGCCGCGCGTCGACACCGGCGTGGCACAGCTCGCCGAGCGCGTCGATGCTGCGGTCGACGCGCTTTTCCACCGACAGCCGGCCGCAATGGACCAGCAGCAGCTGGGTCGGCGCCGCCCAGCGGCGGCGCACCAGCTGCGAGTGGTGCCGCGGATGAAACGTCTGCAGGTCCACCCCCAGCGGGACGGTGACGGTGTTGCCGGCGCCGATGCGGTCGAATTCCTCACGCGCAAAGCCCGTGGTGCACACCACGGTGTCGTAGTCGGCGGCGGTGCGGGCGTTGGCCAAGTCGGCGAACTTCTGCGCTGCCCGTCGCGGAAGTACCTGCCCCACAAGGCGATCCAGCCGCTCGTGAGAGATCATCACCGTCGTGACGCCGTGGTCGCGGCCCCAGCGGCCCAGCGATCGCAGGGTGAGCCGGTCGGACACCTCCAGTGCGTCGGGCCGCAACGCTTCCAGCAGCGCCTTGACCGGGCCCGGCAGCACCGCGCGGTAGCCGCCGGTGAAGGGAATCAGTCGGGCGGGCAAGGTGATTCGCACCACGCCGGTGTACAGCCGGGCACGCTCGGTGCGCTGCCCCGGAACGATCAGGAAGACCTCGTGGCCGTGGGCGCAGTATTCGGCGCCCAGTCGGTCGACCGCGGTGCGAAGGCCGCCGGAGCGAGGGCCATAGAAATTGGCGACCTGTACGACACGCATACCGTGAGGACACGCGGCGCGCGTGTGCACTCCTCAATGCTGGCCCGACGCGGGCCTGAACACTGGGTGAACTTCGCCTGGCGGGGTGCTGTTCGGCGGTCTGGCGTCACACTCGACTACCGGGTGCCCCAATCCCAGCGGGGCGTCGTCATCAAAGTCTGCCCGCCGATGCGTGTTTCGCCCCAGTCCTTGTACAGCTCGATCTCGACGGCTTCGCCGTCGGCGCCGCCTTCGCCCAGCGGGACGGTATCCAAGAATCCCAGCAGCGAGCGCGAGTGGGTGACCACGACGACCTGGGTCCTGGCGGCCGTGGTGCGGATCAGCGACGCCAGCGGGGCGACCAGGTCGGGGTGCAGCGAGGTTTCCGGCTCGTTGAGCACCATCAGCGACGGCGGTTGCGGGCTCAGCAGCGCGGCGGCCCACAGCAGGAAACGCAGTGTGCCGTCGGACAATTCGGCCGACCGCAGGGCGCGCAGCATGCCGCGCTGGCGCAGCTGAAGGTCGAACAACCCGTCGTGGATGGCCACCGAGACGGTGGCGCCGTCGAACGCCTCGGCGACGGCCCGGTCGAGGTCGTCGAACCCCGACTCGAGGATGGTCTGGATCGCTGCGGCGAGGTCGCTGCCGTCGTCGGCGAGCACCGGGGTGCGGGTGCCCACCTGCGGGTGCCGCGCCGGTGCCCCCGCGTCGACCCGGAAGCCGTCGTAGAACCGCCAGCCGCGCAGCCGATCTCGCACCGCCGCCAGTTCGGGCAGCGCGTGCGGGTGGGCGTATTCGGCGAGCACACTGTGATACGACGGCAGCGACCGGGACAGCTCGTCGAAACCGCTGCCGCTGTCGGCGCTGGCCTCGGCGAAACCGCGGGACCGTCGCACCAGCGTCGTGCTGGGCCGCAGCACCGGGCCGGCGAACAGCACTTCGCGTTTGATCTCCGGATCGCGGGCGAACACCGACTTCCCGGCCGACTGCGGCAGGCCCAGATCCACCAGATAACCGAAATCGTCTGCAGCGAAGCCCAATTCGAGGGATACGGGCCGGGTGCGCACGGTGCCCTCGGTCTTCCCGGAGCGTCGCGCCCCGGCCGGCTGCTCGGGGCCGGCCCACAGCACCGATTGCAGGCCGCCCTCGCGGGCCAGCGACCCGATCACCTCGCCGCGGCCGCAATCCGCCAGCAGCCGCAGTGCTCGATACAGCGACGACTTGCCGGTGCCGTTGGCGCCGGTGATCACCGACAGCCGGCCCAGCGGCAGAACCACCTCGCGCAGCGAGCGGTAGCCCCGGACCGCGACGGTGTGCAGCATGAGGCCGACTGTACGGTCGGCCACCGACGGGCCCTATTCCGTGTCGCCGTCGTCCTCGTCGGCCGCGGCGGCCAGCAGCTGCACCTCCTCGAGATCCATCTCGTTTTGCAACTCCCGCAGCACCGTGTCGTCGATCCGGTTCTGATTGCGCAGCGCGGTGACCTCGCGGCGCTTGTGCTCGAGCACCCCCAGCCGCACCTGCCGGACCTTCTCCCGGGTCTTGAGGATCCGGTTGTCCGGCGAACCGTTCTCGGTGGCCAGCACCAGCGCGGCCTTCTCTTCGTATTCCTTGTGCAGCCGCCGGCGCAGCTCGTCGCTGACGCCGACCTCGTCGGCGACCGCGGGTAGGGCGTCCAGGGCGGCGCGGGCGGCACGGGTGCGGGCCAGCTGCAGCTCCTCGGCGTGCGCGACGTCCGCCGGCAGCCGCGCCCAGCGCACCACAGCGGGCAGCGTGCTGCCCTGCACCAGCACGGTCACCAGGATGACGACGGTGACGATGAAGATCAGCAGGCTGCGGTCCGGGAACGGCGCGCCGCTCAGCGTGGTCATCGGCACGGCCACCGCCGCGGCCAGCGACACCGCCCCGCGGAATCCGGCCCAGGCGGTGACGAAGCGCTGCCGCCAGCCGACCCGGCGTTCGCGTTGCACCGCCCGGCGGTCGATCAGCCGGATCAGCATGGTGGTGAATTCGCCCCAGAAGATGCGCGACACGATCACCACCCCGGTGATCACCAGCGCGACGAACAGGGCGTGCCGCACACCGCCGTCGACGCCCGCGATGCCGCGCAGCGCACCGGGGATCTGGACACCGACGAACACCCACAACGAGCCGTTGAGCAGGAACGTCGCGATGTCCCAGAAGGCGTAGGACTGCAGCCGGGAGCGGGCCCGGATCACCACCGGCCCGGAGTAGGCCAGTACCAGGGCCGACACCACCACCGCGACCACCCCGCTGCACTCGACCGATTGCGCCAGCAGGAACGCCGCGAAGGGCGTCACCAAACTCAGCGCTCCCTCCTCCTGGGGCGCGTCAATTCGCTTGCGCACCAGCGTCACTGCGCCGCCGACCAGCAGGCCCGCGGCGATCCCACCCAGGTACGAGCCGATGAACCGGAGTGTGACCTCCGGTGGGCTGATCGCCGGCGCGCCGATCGCGACGTGCACGCTGACCGCGAACAACACCAGCGCGGTGCCGTCGTTGATCAGACTCTCGGCCTTCAACACCGTCAGCGAGCGGCGGGGCAGCTTCTTGGCCAGCCCGGCCACCGCGGCCGCGTCGGTGGGGGAGAGCACCGCGCCCAGCACTCCGGCCGCATGCGGATCCATGCCCAGCGCCCGCGCCGTCCACGACACCGCCACCGCGGTGGCGATGACCAGCGCGACGCTGAGGAACACGATGATGCGCGCGTTGGCCCGGATCTCGCGGAAGCTGATGTTCAGGCCTTCCCAGTACAGGATGGCGGGAAGGAACAGCAGCAACACGATCTCGCCGTCGATCCGCACGTGCCCGAACTGCGGGACCAGACCCAGCAGCACGCCGAGCACGATGAGCAGCACCGGCGGGCCCACCCGGTAGCGACGGCCGATGACCGTGCCCACGATGACGGTGGACACCAGGGCGACGATCAGGACGAGGCCGAACACCAGCCCATCCTGCCGGACGCGACGGACGGTGGCCGCGCGGGCCGCACGACGTCATGCGCCGGCGCTTCTTCGCCTATCTTCGGTCTGGGTCACGGCCGATTAGGCTGCGGAGCGGAATCGAAGGGGGATCTGGTGAAGGTCAGGCTGCTGGCAACAGTCGCCGCGCTCATCTTGTCGACGGTGCTGGGCTGTCACTTCGAGTCCCGCAACCCGCCGTCGACCAAGACCCTCCAGGTCCCCATGAACGATGTGCTGACGCAGAGCGACATCAGCCAGAACATCACCCTGGCCGTCGGCAACACCCTGGTCGTGCAGCTGGGTTCGAACTACACCACCCCCTACCGGTGGACGCCCGACGCGAAGATCGGCGATTCGGCGATCGTCAAGCAGACCAGTCACGAGTTCGTCCCACCGACTTCGGACGCGCTAGGGGCGCCGGGCACCGAGGTGTGGACGTTTGCGGCGCTGAAACCGGGGAGCACCACCATCACCACGTCCTACAGCAGCTTCGTGGACAAGAACGCCAAACCGGCGTGCACCTACACCCTCAGCGTGACCGTGCGATGAGCTGATCGGGCAGCCGATCGCGGGCCGAGTAGACCTCGGCGAGGAACTGCTCGACGGCCACCGCGGTGTGCGCGGCGCGCACCGAGCCGAAGATGTCGAAAGCGTGTTGGGTGAACGGCAATTCGGCGTAGGCCACCGGTTGGGTGCTGACTTGCCGCAGCCGTTCGACGAACGCGCGGGCCTGCTCGACGTATGCCAACGAGTCGTTGCGGCCGTGCAGCACGAAAAACGGTGGTGCGTCCGGGTTTACGTGGGTGATCGGTGAGGCGGCGGCGAACGTCTCCAGGTGGGTGGCGGGCCGTTGTTTGATGATCGACTTGATCAGCAGTCCGGGCATCATCGGGTGCAGGCTGTCGTCGAAGCGGGTGAAGTCGTAGATGCCGTAGAACGGCACCGCCGCCTGCACCCGGGTATCGGCGTCTTCGAAGCCGGGCTGGAACCGCGGGTCGTTGGGGGTGAGCGAGGCCAGCGACGAGAGGTGGCCGCCGGCCGACCCGCCGGTGATCGCGATGAAGTCGGGATCGCCGCCGTAGCCGGCGATGTGTTGTTTGACCCAGGCCAGGGCGCGCTTGACGTCGACGATGTGGTCGGGCCAGGTGTTGCGCGGGCTGTGCCGGTAGTTGATCGCCACGCAGATCCAGCCCAGTTCCGCGAGATGGCTCATCAACGGATGTGCTTGTCCGCGTTTGTTTCCCGTCGTCCAGGCGCCGCCGGGGATCTGGAAGAGCACCGGCGCCCTGCCGGTGAGGTCGAGGTCGGGGCGGCGCCAGATGTCCAGGTGGTTGGCGCTGCCGAATTCGCCGTAGCTGATGTTGGAGTCGTGGGCGTAGTCGCGGTAGATGCGCAGCATCCGCAGCAGGCCCGGTGTTTTGGCGGTGCCGGCGCCGGTCGGCCGGCGCCACAGGTCCGCCGACTCGGTGAGCCGGTCGGCGCCCAGTTCGCTGTCCAGCGCATCGGTCAGCGGCACATTGGCCCGGTGGCCCGCCCGGCTCAGGTTGAGCAGGCCGAGCGCCGACAGGCCCGCGACCAGCCACGCGATGATGCGGACCGGCCGGGTCAGGCGACGTGCCGTCAGGGCCAGCCCGCCGAGCTGGCTGAGCATCGTCTGCAGCGGCAATTCGGTGACGACGAGCCCGAACATCCAGGCGTACAGCGACGGGTACCCCTTGCGCGCCAGCGGCCGGTAGGCGTTGAGGGTGGACGCCGCGGTCACCGCGCTGACCGTCAGCGACCCGATCTGCCGGATGAGGTGGACGATTCGAGCTTTGTGCATTGGCCCACTTTACGTAGGGGTGTGACGCCCGAATCCGCTAGCGCCGGTGCTAGCGGATTTGGGCGAATCGTCATGGTGTCGGGAGGGACGGCCGGACCGCCGAGGTCGGGACCCGGGGACCACCCGGCCGCCTAAGTCCGGAGCTCTCCGGGTGGGGATGAGTGACTCGCGGATCCGCCAGCGCCCGTGCTATCAACCCGGCGTGAACCACTACACCTACCGAGTCGCCTGGTCGCCATACCTCGGCGAATACGTCGGCACCTGCCTCGAACTGCCCTACGTGCGCCGCCAGGGTGCGACGGCGCAGGAGGCGATGGGCGCGATCGAGGAGGCCGTCGACTGGTACATCGCCAGCGCTGAGTCCTCCGGCGAAACGCTGCCGACGCCGATGGCCGACCGGCACTACAGCGGCACCATCGTCGTCCGGACGTCCCCGGAACTGCACAGCCGGCTGGCCATGGAAGCCGCCGAACAAAGGGTCTCGATGAACCAATGGGTGGTGCAGAAACTGTCTGGACGACGCCCGAGCGAGACGTTCGGGCTGTCCGGATTCGACTAGCGAAAAGCTACGACGCGTAGCGAAAGGCTACGACGCCTCCGCGCGGCTTTCCAGGTTCTTCACCGGGGCCGGGTCGTTTTCGGTCAGCCCCACCTTCGCGGCCCCGCCGGGTGAGCCGAGTTCGGTGAAGAAATCGGCGTTGATCTGCAGGTATTGGCTGTGCTCGGGCGGCAGGTCGTCCTCGTAGTAGATGGACTCCACCGGGCACACCGGCTCGCAGGCGCCGCAGTCGACGCACTCGTCGGGATGGATGTAGAGCATCCGGGCACCCTCGTAGATGCAGTCGACCGGGCATTCCTCGATGCATGCCTTGTCTTTGATGTCGACGCAGGGCTCGGCGATCACGTAGGCCACGAGTGTTGTCCTTCCTTCTGGCGAGCGGGGTCAGCCGGGTGCGGGGCCGCAGCAACTCGGTTCAGGCTGGCCAATGTAGCGCGCCGGCGGCCGCGCGGGGCGCCGGCCGCGTGCCTTCCATGCTGGCCGCCCGCGCCGGGCCGCAGTAGAGGTGCCAGCGTTGTGGTGTCACAAGCTATAGTTGTGTCACACGATTTGATTGTGAGCCCGCGACCATGCCGCTCAGCCCGAGGATGCCCGAACTCGCCTCGTTCGAGGCGTTTTTGGCGATCGCCGAGACCGGCAGCCTCGGCCGAGCCGCCCGCGAACTCGGGCTGACCCAGCAGGCGATCTCCCGGCGGCTGGCCACCATGGAGGCCCAGATCGGTGTCACCTTGGCGGTGCGCACCACGCGCGGTTCACAATTGACGCCGGGCGGCCTCATCGTCGCCGACTGGGCGACCCGGCTGCTCGAGGTCGCCCACGAGATCGACGCCGGCCTGGGCTCGCTGCGCAAGGAGGGCCGGGAGCGGATCCGGGTGGCGGCCAGTCAGACGATCTCCGAACAGCTGATGCCGCATTGGCTGCTGTCGCTGCAGGCCGAGGCGACCCGGCGCGGCGAGGCCGCGCCGCAGGTGATCCTGACCGCGACCAACAGCGAACACGCCATCGCCTCGGTCCGCGACGGCAGCGCCGATCTTGGATTCGTCGAAAACCCCGGCACGCCAAAGGGTTTGGGCAGCTGTGTGGTGGGGGAGGACGAGCTGGTGATCGTGGTTCCGCCCACCCACAAGTGGGCGCGCCGCTCCCGCGTGGTGACCGCACGCGAACTCGCCCAGACCCCCCTGGTCGCCCGCGAACCGCATTCGGGAATCCGCGATTCGCTGACGGTGGCGTTGCGCAAGGTGCTCGGGGAGGACATGAAGCAGGCCGCGCCGGTGCTGGAACTGACGTCCGCGGCGGCCATGCGCGCCGCCGTGCTGGCCGGCGCGGGGCCGGCCGCCATGAGCCGGCTGGCGGTGGCCGACGACCTGGCGGTCGGCCGGCTGCACGCCGTCGAGATCCCGAAGTTGGACCTGCGACGCAAATTTCGCGCGATCTGGATCGGCGGGCGCACCCGCCCGCCGCGGCGATCCGCGACCTGCTCAGCCACATCATCGCCCGCACGGCGGCATCGAAGTGACTCAGGCCGCAGCGTCGGCCGACAGCGCCTCATCGTAACGATCCAGCACCGTCTCGGCCACCAATCGGTGCGCCCCCAACGGGGCGGCCATGCAAATCCCATTGTCCCGGGCGAAGGTTGACACCCCGTCGGTGATGAATCCCGGCGCCAGAAACCATGGTGCGATCACCAGCCGGCGCGCGCCGCGACGGCGCAACCGGTCGGCGGCGCGGGCCACCGACGCCTCGGGCCGGGTCGCGAAGGCCGTTGTGGCGCAAGCCCATCGGGTTCCGGCGGCCAACCGGGACGCAACCTTGGCGGTGCGTGCGTTGGCGGCGATGTTCGACGAACCGATCGCCACCACCATCACCCCGAGATCGTCGTCGAGCGGGGAAACCCCGATCTCGGCCAGACGCCCGCGCAGCACCGCCACCAACCGGTCGTCCTCGCCCAGCACGTCGGCCTGCCGGATGCCGTGCGCACCGGCGCGGGCGATCTGTTCGGGGATGTCGAGCCGCGCGTGGTAGGCGCTGGCCAGCAGCAGCGGGGCGACCACGGCGCGCCGACTGTCCGGCAACCCGGCCAGCACGTCGACGAAGTTCGGGGCGTTGAGCTCGAGGAAGGCCAGCCGCACGTCGAGGCCGGGCCGCATCCGCCGAAGCCGATCGGCGACGGCCTCGGCATTGGCGGCCGACCGCGGATCGCGGCTGCCGTGTGCCGTGAGTACCAGCGTGCTCATGAGGCGTGTAACCCGCATTCGACCTTGTTTCGTCCCCGCCAACGCCCGCTGCGCGGATCCTCACCCGGCGCCGGCTTGGCGGTGCACGGGGCGCAGCCGATCGACGGGTAGCCCTCCTGCACCAGCGGGTTGACCAAAACCCGGTTGCGCTCGATGTATTCGTCGACCTGCTCGTCGGTCCAGGCGGCGATCGGGTTGACCTTCACCACCTTGAACGACTCGTCGAAGCTGATCAGCGGGGCGTCGGCGCGGGTGGGCGCCTCCACCCGGCGCAGCCCGCTCACCCACGCCGCGTAGCCGCGCAGCGCCCTGCGCAGCGGCTCCACCTTGCGCAGCCGGCAGCATTCGTTGGGGTCCCGGGCGAACAGGTCCTTGCCCAGCAGCTCGTCCTGCTCGGCCACGGTGTGCTCGGGCGTGACGTTGAGCAGGTGGATGTCGTAGACGGCCTCGACGGCGTCGCGGGTGCCGATGGTCTCGGGGAAGTGATAACCGGTGTCCAGGAACAACACCGGCACGCCGGGGCGCACGTCGGAGGCCAGCGACACCGTCACCGCATCCTGCATGTTGCAGGCCACCACGTATTTGCAGGTGGCCCAGCCACGCGGCCCGTCGACGGGCCCGAAGTGCTCGTCGGTCCAGCGCAGGATGTCGATCGCGCTGGCGCCCTCCAGCTCCGAGGCGCCGCGCTCGGCCAGCTCGCGCAGCTGTTCCTCGGTGAAGTCGGTTGCCACGTCGCTCATTTCGACCTCGGACCTCAGCGCAGCTCTTCCTCGTCGGCGCGCAGCGCCCAGGACGCGAACGTCTCACCGTCGTTGCGGCCCTCGAGGTACTTGCGCGTCACCCGGTCGATGTAGTCG
Source organism: Mycobacterium sp. MAC_080597_8934 (assembly GCF_000523975.1). NCBI lineage: Bacteria > Bacillati > Actinomycetota > Actinomycetes > Mycobacteriales > Mycobacteriaceae > Mycobacterium > Mycobacterium sp. MAC_080597_8934. Next base: position 192,782 of record NZ_JAOS01000002.1, read on the forward strand.
CCCAGTTCTTCGCTGGTGACCTTGTGCTGCCGCAGTTTTCGGCCGAAGCCGCTCTGCTCGCCCAGGCCGCCGCCCAGGTGAACCTGGAAGCCCTCGACCGACGTGCCGTCGCCGTTGTCGATCCATTGGCCCTTGAAGCCGATGTCGGCCACCTGGATTCGGGCGCACGAGTTCGGGCATCCGTTGAGATGGACGCTGATCGGCGCGTCGAGCTGGGCGTCGACGTCGGCCAGGCGCCGCTCCAGCTCGGGCACCAAAGTCTGGGTGCGCACCCGGGTTTCGGCGAACGACAGCTTGCAGAACTCGATCCCGGTGCAGGCCATGGTGTTCTTGCGCCACGACGACGGCCGCGACGGCAGGCCCAGCGCGTCCAGGCCGGCGACGAGTTCGTCGACCTTGTCGTCGGGCACGTCGAGGATGACCAGCTTCTGAAACGGCGTCCAGCGCGCCCGATCGGAGCCGACCTGTTCCATCAGGTCGGCCACCGCGGACAGCGTGGTGCCCGAGACGCGCCCCGCGATGGGCGCGACGCCGACGGCGTTGAGCCCGTTCTTGATCTTCTGCACCCCGACGTGGTCGATGGTGTGCTTGACCGGCGCGGGCGCCGGTCCATCGATCAGCCGCCGGTTGAGGTATTCCTGTTCGAGAATTTCACGGAACTTTTCGATGCCCCAGTCCTTGACCAGGAACTTCAGCCGGGCCTTGGCGCGCAGCCGCCGGTAGCCGTAGTCGCGGAACAGCTGGGTGACGGCTTCCCACACGTCGGGCACCTCGTCCAGCGGAACCCACACGCCGAGCCGCTGGGCCAGCATCGGGTTGGTGGACAGGCCGCCGCCCACCCACAGGTCCAGGCCGGGTCCGTGCTCGGGGTGCTCGACGCCGACGAACGCGACGTCGTGGGTCTCGTGCGAGACGTCCTGCAGGCCCGAGACCGCGGTTTTGTACTTGCGCGGCAGGTTGGCGTATTCGGGGTTGTTCAGGGAGCGACGGACGATCTCCTCGATCGCGGGCGACGGATCGAGCACCTCGTCGAGCGAGTCGCCGGCCAGCGGCGAGCCGTGGATACCGCGCGGGCAGTCGCCGCAGGCCTCGGTGGTCTGCAGCCCGACGGACTCGAGCCGCCGCCAGATCTCGGGCACGTCCTCGATGCGAATCCAGTGCAGCTGCAGGTTTTCCCGGTCGCTGATATCGGCGGTGTCGCGGGCGAATTCGGTGGAGATCTGCCCGAGCGTGCGCATGGTGTGCGCCGACATCGCCTTGCCGTCGGAGCGGACCCGCATCATGAAGTACTTGGCTTCGATCTTGTCGGTGTTGTCGTCACCGGTCCAGCTGCCGTCGTAGCCCTGCTCGCGTTGGGTGTACAGGCCCATCCACCGAAAGCGGCCGCGCAGGTCGGACTTGTCGATGCTGTCGAAACCCTGCTTGGCGTAGACGTTGATGATGCGCTCGCGCACGTTCAGCGGTCCGTCGGCCAGCTTGATCTTCTCGGTGTCGTTGAGCGGTTCGCGATCTCCCAGCGCCCACTGACCCTCGTTGCGGGTCTTGACGGGACGTGCGGTGGTCATGTGGTGTTCTCCTTCGCGAACATTCCCCGGTGTGCGACGCACCGGGGTGGTGTTCCTGACGGGCTCAGATCGGCCTGCTACGGGGCCGGGATGGGCTGTCGGCCGCGGCATCGCGATGATGTTGGGGCTTTAGGAACCCGCAAGTTCGTCGTTGGACCCACGGGTCGCGATTCCCATAGTGCACTACTTGCGGCGGCGTCAGTAGAGGTCGCATGTTGTGAGGGCACAACCGGACGTTGTGTGCGCCGCTTCACGGTGGGTGACGGCGATCACTTTGCGGGCCAGGCGAATTGCCGGGCCGGTCGCTGCGGTGAGGTTGGCAATTCCGGCCTGATTGGCAACCTTGGCCAGGCCGGGCGTCAGACCGGAATCGTGGTGGAAGTCGTTCTGCGGCCGCCGAGTTGGGCCGGCAGCCGGGTGTATCCGTGCAAGTTGATCAGCGACCGCCGTTGCGGGGCAGCAGTGAGCTGAAGATCGGGGAAGTTCTCGAAGAGTGCCCGCAGCGCGGTGGCGCCCTCGATGCGGGCCAGGGCGGCGCCCAGGCAGGCGTGGATGCCGGAGGCGAACGCCAGGTGCTCGCGTGCATTGGGTCGGGTGACGTCGAAAGTGGTTGGGTCGCTGAACACTTTGGGGTCGCGGTTGGCGCCGCCGAGGAACAGCCCGACCATCTCGCCGGCGCCGATGTGGGCGCCGGCGATGTCGACGTCGCAGGCCGGGGTGCGCGCGGTCATCTGGACGGGGCTGGCGATGCGCAGGATCTCCTCGACGGCCGAGGGCCACAGGTCGGGATTGTCGTGCAGCAGCGCCAGCTGCTCGGGGTGTCGCAGCAGCAGCACGATCCCGTTGCCGATCAGGTTCACCGTGGTCTCGAAACCGGCGCCGACGATGAGCGCGGCGTTGGCGGTGAGTTCGCGGTCGGTCAGCGACCCGTCGGCGGCCATCCGGCCGAACGGATTGTCGCTGTGCGGGTCCGCGCGCAGCTGGTGGAAGTGCGCGAGCAGGTACTCGTCGACGCCGCGCAGCCCGTCGATGGCGTCGCGGTAGGTCCTCCAGTCGATGCCGAGGTCCAGCAGCGGAGAGCCGCTGCGGCCCCACGCCAGCATGCGCGGATAGGAATCGGGCGGCATGCCAAGGATTTCGGCGATGATGGCGACCGGCAATCGGGTCGCGAAGTCCGCGATCAGATCGGGCTGCGGGGTGGCCGCGATGCGCTCGATCAGCTCCATGGTCACCTGCGTGACCCGGGTGTTCAGTGCCTCGATGGCGCGCGGGGTGAAGCTCTGCGCGACCAGTTGCCGGTAGCGGGTGTGGTCGGGCGGATCCACGATCACCATGGCGGGCGGCTCCACCGGGTTGGCGACGCCCGGGTCGGTTCTGGCGATCAGCGCCCGCACCGGACGCGGCAGCTCCATCTCGGTGGGTGAGGTGACGCCAAAGCGCTTGTCGCGCAGCACTTGTCGGCATACCGCGTGGTCGACGCTGGCCCACACGAAGGGCGCACGCATCAGCGGCCCGCGGGCGCGGATCTGTTCCATTAACGCGTAGCGGTCCTCGCCCGTCGTTCCGCTGCGCAGCAGCCGCGCCAGCGGGTCACCGCGCCGGGCCTGGACCGCGAAGTAGGCCCGCGGCAGGCCGTGCATGGCCATCCACCGGGCGCCGAGCCGGACACGCATGGGCGATCCCTCCGAAACCGTGAGCCGGTCACGAGACGTGCGATACAGTGGGACTCTAAATGTCTCAGATGGCTCGTCGTCACGATACGACGGCCGCGGCCGGCGGGCAAGGAGGGATGCGTGACCTCGACGCGAACGGCGGAGTTCGTGCGACGACTCACCGAACCCGACCCCGTCGTCCTCGCCCAGGTCGACAACCCCGACGAGATCACCGCCCGAATTCTGGCCGCCACCCTCAAACAGGCCGAACTCGTCGGGATGCGCCGCACCACCATGGAGGACGTGGCCCGGCGCAGCGGCGTCGGGCGCGCCACCCTGTACCGGCGGTTCCCGACCAAGGCGGCGCTCGTCGACGCCGTAGTGCTGGCCGAGGCGCGCCGCTACCTCGAGGGGGACGCGCAGGCCTGGGCGCAGGGCGCGACGTTCGAGGACCGCATGGTCAACAGCACGGTGTTCTCGGTGACCTTCATGCGCGAACACGCGCTGCTGAAGAAGTTGCTGCGCACCGAGCCCGAGACGATCCTGCCCAGCCTGACCGTCGACGCGGGCGTCATCCTTGACTACGCCACCGAGTACACCGTCGGGCTGCTGCGCAGGGAGCTCTACGGCACGGAGACCACGCCGGCCCAGGAGCGGCACCTGCGCACGGTCGCGGAACTGCACACCCGGCTGACGCTGTCGTTCATCGTCACGCCGCACACCAGCATCAACCTCGCCACCATCGACGACACCCGCAGTTACGTGCGCAACTACCTGATGCCCATGGTGGTCGGGCCTCGCTGATGGGCCCAACGGCACCGGACTGGGCGGCCTTGGCCCGCCCATGTCGAATGTCGTTGCGGCTAGGGTGGGATGGCGTGGCTCGCGCGGGGGCGCCGCGGTAGCGACACGCGTGAGGTTGGCCACGTTAGTTCGATGCCCGATTCGGGAACACGCGGGCTGAACCGTCGTGAGAGTGGTGAGAAAGGACAGTTCTGGTGAGCTCCTCGTCCCGCGGGTCGCGGCTTGGCATCCGGTTCGGGCCGTACGAGCTGCGATCGCTGATCGGCGCCGGGACGTTGGGCGAGGTCTACCGCGCCTACGACACGGTCAAGGACCGGTTGGTCGCGCTCAAGCTGTTGCGGGGCGAGTTGGATGCTGGTTTCCGGCAACGTCTTTGGCGCGAGTGTCGGGCGGTGACGCGGTTGCAGGAGCCGCACGTGCTGCCGCTGCATGACTTCGGCGAGATCGACGGCGTGCCGTTCATCGACATGCAGCTGGTCGACGACGGGGGCAGCCTCAAGGAGTTGCTGCGCGAGCAGGGCGGGCTGGAGCCGTCGCGGGCGGCGTCGATCACCGGGCAGGTGGCGCGCGCACTGGACGCCGCGCACGCCGCCGGGCTGATGCACCTGGACGTCAAACCGGAGAACATCCTGCTGACCCACGACCACTTCACCTATCTCGCCGACTTCGGGCTGGCCCAGGCCGCCGGCGACGACAAGCTTTCGCGCACGTACATGGCGCCCGAACGATTCACCACCGGAAGCCTCGGGCCGCAGACCGACATCTACTCACTGGCGTGTGTGCTCTACGAATGCCTCACGGGCCAACCACCATTCGAGGGTGCCGACCCGGGGGAGCTGAGGAGCGCGCACCTGCTGTCGCCGGCGCCCCGGCCCAGCATCATGCGCCGCGGTGTCGGCCGGGCGTTCGACGACATCATCACCCGGGGCATGGCCAAGCAGCGAAGCGCGCGATTCGCGTCCGCCGGCGAGCTGGCCCGGGCGGCCAGCGAAGCGGTGTTCGCGGCCTACGAGCCGGTGTCGGCGGCGCCCGGGCTCGGCGGGCCCCGTGCGTTGCCGGCGCCGCCGGCGCAGTTCGACGACCCGGACGACACCTTGGGGCCGCCCCCTGCTGCCGAGCGACCGCCGCGCGGGCCGGCGGGCCGGCTGCCCGTGGTGGTGACCGCGGTGGCGGTGCTGATGTTGATCGCCGGGGTGGTGCTGTCAGTGAAAACCGTTGTGGGGACTCATCACAACAATTCGGCCCCGCCGCCGGCCCCGACCACGCGCGCGTTGGCGCCCCCGCCCCCGACGACCCCGCCGCCACCGCTGACTCCGACGCTGTCGCGGCCGGTGACCGGCGCCGACGGGTTGGGGTTCATCGGCGAGACGGCGCGCTGCGACCCGGGCAACCCGCCGGCCGCGGTGGTGCGCACGGCCAAGTCGCTGGCCGTGGTGTGTCAAAACCTTAGCGGCAGTTACTATTACCGCGGCGAGCGGATTCGCGACGGTGCGCACATCGAGCTGTCCAATGCCGAGCGGGTGGAGGACGGGTTCGACGTCACCAATCCCGTCGACGGCGTCGTCTACGAGGTGCGGCCGAATCGGTTGCGGATCATCAGCTTCGGGCACGTCGACTCGTCCGAGCCGGTGCTGCAGTACGCGACGGCGTCGTAATCGGCACGGTTCTTTTCGAGGGCGCGTGTTGGGACGGGTCGTTTGCGCCGGCTCGGGGGCGTTACGAGTCTCATAGGCATCATCGGTCACATGGGTACCGGTTTGCCTACCATGAGATCACTCCCAAATCCGCTAGCGGATGTGATAGCACTCCAGTCGAAGCGGCCAATGGGACCGTTGCGTGTAGTGGCACGGGATCACCACGGACGCAACGTTTTTCGGCTCTTTCCCGGTGCGAAGGTGACCGGCAGCTGACCCAGCCCGGTCATGCTCGGGTTGCCCAGGTACTGGTGCACGTTTTCGACGTCGACCTGGTAGTCCGGGATGCGGTCAAGAACCGCCCTGACCATCACCTCCGACATCAGCCGCGCCAGGTGGGAGCCGATGCAGCGGTGCGGGCCCAGGCCGAAGGCGACGTGCCGGTTGGGTGCGCGGTCGAGGATGATCTCGTCGGGCCGGTCGAATTCGTTTTCGTCGTGGTTGGCCGACAGCCAGCTGATGACGACGCGGTCGTTCTTGCGCAGCCGTTGGCCCGCCAGGACAACGTCGTGAGTTACTGTGCGACTGAGGGTTTGGTTGACCGAGAAGTAGCGCAGGAATTCGTCGGTGGCGGTGCGGTAGAGCTCGGGGTGGTCGATGAGTTGCTGCCGGAGGTCGGGGTGGGTGCCCAGGTGCAGCAGGGTCAGCGCGGTCTGCGAGGTGGTGGTGTCGACGCCGCCGCCGATCAGGTTCCACAGGATGTTGAGCAGCTGCTCGTCGGTGAGGCGGTGGCCGTCGAACTCGAATCGAATGAGGAAGCTGGTCAGGTCTTCTTCCGGTTTCGCGCGTCGGGTGGCGGCGTGGTCGAGGACTTCTTGCATCATCGCCGGCACTTTGGCGATTGCTGGTGGCGTACTCGTCGCTGTCCTGGGAGACGGCCATGACGGAGTGAAACAGGTTGGCGTACAAGTGCCAGTTGTCGTAGGGCAGGCCCATCAGCTTCATGGTGAGGACGGCCGGGACGGGGCTGGCGTAGTCGAGCACCAGGTCCATCTGCCCGGTGGTTATTTGTTGGTCGAGGAACCAGTGGGCGGATTGCTCCATGAACGGCTTGAGTTTCTCGACGGCGCCGGGGGAGAAGAACGGGGCCAGCGCGTGACGTAGCGCTTGGTGGTAGGGGCCGTCGACCTCGCCGAGGCCCAGGGCCGGTTGGCCTTCGGGTCGCGGGACGCCCATCTCGCCCTGGTAGTCCACGCCGTCTGCGGCGTTCGGCTCGTACTTGTGGGCGAAAGTGTCGCCGTTGCGGGCGGTTTGGCTGACGGCGTCGTAGCTGCTGAGGAACCAGAACCCGCCGTAGTTCTCGTTCCACGCGACCGGACATCGTTGCCGCAGTTCGGCGTTGACGGCCAGTTCGTTGAGGTTGAACGCGTCGGAGTGATGGTCGAAGTCGACGATCGCGTCGGGGCTGACGTTCGGACGTGTGGCCATCGAAAAGCCCTCCAACGGAAGGTGATTTGCGTATTCGGCGGAAGCGGGCCGCTATTGGTTTATCTTTTGCATTATTACGCGTTCCAGCTGGTTGCAGTAGGGGCCTCGACGCCGGGCGGCGTCGGGCAGGGCCGGTTCGGTCCGACTTGCTGCGGGAAGGTTGCCATGACGAGCCATCGCACGGTTTTTAATCACGTTGGGTTATGCGTGGCGGATCGGGAGCGCTCCCGCCGGTTCTACGAGGGCCTGCTGGGTTTCCAGTTCTGGTGGGAGATCGACCCGCCCGACGACCTGACCGCCCAGCTGGTGAGGCTGCCCGAGCCGCTCGGCGTGCACGCGACGTATCTGGTGCGCGACGGGCTGGTGCTCGAGCTGATCGACTACTCGAAGCGCCGGGTTCATGCCGGCTCGGAGCGGGTGATGGATCAGATCGGGTTGACGCACATCTCGTTCTCGGTGTCCGACCTGCCGGGTGTGTTGGCCCGGGTGCGCGAGTTCGGTGGAGCGGTGGTCGACGGGAGCGTGTCCGATGGCGCGGCGATGATCCGGGATCCGGACGGGCAGTTGTTGGAGTTGCTGTCGGACGGGTGGTTGGCGGCATTGCCGGGGAGGCCTTGAGTAACCGGTTCCCTGATCGGAATGAGGTGTCAGGTTCGCAGCTAGTTCGGCGCGTCGGTGCGCGTGGCTGGGACGCCCGCCTGTGGATCGTGGAAATCGCGTAACTCTGTCGCGCCTATCAATTAGGCTGTGCCCGGGTTCAGGCCCACGTCGAAACACAGCAAGCCAGATCCTTTGAGCTGGGAAATACGCGCCGCTTAACTGCGCGGAATCCATAACCAGTCGTAGGACGCGGTCGCCGGAGGAGATCGTTCGGGTGGTCACGGAAAGTGAAAAGGTGACTCGGCAAACTCGCATTGACCCACGGTTAGCGTCTGCCGGTTGGGAAGTCGCGAAATTTCATCCATCAATGGCCGGTGCCATCCCTTCTCAAAAGGCTGTCGAAGAGTGGCCAACCGAGGCTGGCCCGGCCGACTATGCGCTCTGCGATGAACACGCAGTGCGTGGCGTTGTGGAGGCCAAGAAGCTAACGGTTGGGGCGCAGGGCATCTTGCCGCAAGCCGAGCGCTACGCGCGGGCGATCAAGGTTGATCAGGTATGGCGGGGCGAGTTCCATGTGCCATTCCTATATTCGACGAACGGCGAGGAAACCTGGTTTCACGATGTACGCCGACCGCAGAACCGCTCACGCAGGGTGGCGACGTTCCACACGCCGAGTGCACTAAGGGAGCTGCTCGAACGCGATAGTGAAGCAGAGTTCGCCAAGCTGCGTACGATTCCGCTGAACCCAGAACTGCGGCCGTATCAGGTGGAGGCCAACACGGCGATCGAGCAGACGGTCGCCGAGGGTAAGCGCAAGATGCTGGTGACGATGGCGACCGGCACTGGCAAAACGCTGATGACGGTTAACGAGATCTATCGGCTAATGAAGTCTGGCGTCGCCCGACGCGTCCTCTTTCTTGTTGACCGCCGCGCCCTGGCAGCGCAGACGGTGCGAGCCTTCACCAGCTTCGAGGCTGAGCCTGGCCTCAAGTTCCATAAGCTCTACCCCGTCTATTCGCAGCGTTTCCAACAGACGGACTTTGATAAGGACGAGAAGTTTGACCCGAACGTAATGCCGAACTCGCTGCTCACCAACCCCAAGCTAGGGGACGCCTTCGTATACGTCAGCACTATCCAGCGAATGAGCATCAATCTGTTTGGTCGTGATGCAGGCATTCACTTCGGCGAGGGCGACAGTGGCGATGAGGATGCCAAGAAGCTCGACATCCCTATCCACGCCTTCGATCTGATCGTTGCCGACGAGTGTCATCGCGGCTACTCAGCCAAGGAACTGTCGGTGTGGCGGGACACGCTAGATTGGTTTGACGCCATCAAAGTTGGGCTGACGGCGACGCCGGCTGCCCATACCATGGCCTACTTCGAAAACCTTGTATATCGCTACGACTACGAGCGTGCAGTGCGCGAGGGCTATCTCGTGGACTACGACGTCGTACGCGTGCGCAGTGATGTCCGCATGAACGGCGTGTTTCTACATCAGGGCGAGCAGGTCGACCAGGTCGACCCTGATTCCGGTGCCAGGCAGCTAGATCTACTTGAGGACGAGCGCGCCTATGACGCTTCGAAAGTGGAGCGGGAGATCACGGCACCCGATAGCAATCGCAAAGTGCTCGCCGAACTAAAGAAGTATGCCGAAGCACACGAAGCCGAAACCGGCCGCTTCCCAAAAATACTCATCTTTGCCGCCAACGACCTACCCCATGTGTCGCACGCCGATCAGTTGGTGGAGCTCGCCAAAGATGTGTTTGGTCGTGGTGAGTCATTCGTCGGCAAGATCACTGGCCGAGTCGATCGGCCGTTGCAGAAGATCCGGGAGTTTCGCAATCGACCGAACCCGAAAATCGTTGTGACGGTTGATCTTCTAACAACCGGTGTCGACATCCCTGATCTTGAGTTCCTGGTCTTCCTGCGCCCAGTCAAGTCCCGCATCCTGTTCGAGCAAATGCTCGGCCGTGGCACCCGTCGTTCACCTGACCTGACGCCAGCCAAGACAAACTTCACTGTCTTTGACTGCTTTGATGGCACGCTGCTCGAATACTTCCGGGCGACTACCGGCATGACAATTGAGCCGCCTGAGGGCGACAGCAAGACCATCGCGCAGATCGTCGAAGACATCTGGCAGAACCGCGACCGCGACTACAACACCAAACGCCTTGTCAAACGTCTGCAGCGCATCGACAAGAACATGAGCGGCGAGGCTCGCGACTTATTCGCCCGCTTCATCCCCGATGGCGACGTCGCCAGCTTCGCTGAAGACCTGCCCGCCAAACTGCGTGGTGACTTCGCGGGCACGATGAAGATCCTGCGTGACGCCGACTTCCTCAAGCTATGTGTCGAGTATCCGCGTGCAAGAACTCACTTCGTTGTCGCCTCGGGCGTGACGGATACGGTCGAGTCCGAGGTCCTGATCAAGGCTGGCATCGGCAAGGAGTACAAGCCCGATGATTATCTGCAGCTTTTCGTTCGCTTCGTCGAGCAGCACGAGCGTGAGATCGAGGCCGTGCAGATTCTGCTCGGTCGGCCGAATGATTGGAGTGCGGATGCTCTACGCGAACTGCGAGATGCGTTGAGCCAAGCGCCCGAACACTTCACGGAGGACAACTTGCAGCGGGCGTTCAACGCGACTCATCACAAAGCGTTGGTCGACATCATCTCGATGGTGAAGCGGGCAGCGATCGACGAGGCACCTTTACTTACCGCCGAGGAGCGCGTCAACGCTGCCGTAGCCAAAGTGACTGCCGATCATCAACTGACCGACGAGCAGGCGAAGTGGCTGGAGTACATCCGCCAGCACTTGGTACAAAACCTCAGCATCGAGCGGGAAGACTTCGAGGTCATCCCAATCCTGTTCGATCGTGGTGGCTGGGGACGAGCTAACCGAGTGTTCGACGGACAGCTCGATGATCTGATTAAAGAACTGAATAAGGAGCTTGTCGCCGCATGACAACTGGTGATGTCGTAAATAAACTTTGGGGCTTCTGCCACGTCCTACGCCATGACGGTATCGACTACGGCGACTACATCGAGCAGCTCACGTATCTGCTGTTCCTCAAGATGGCCGACGAGCGCGGTGTCGAAGTCCCCGAGCACGCCGATTGGCCGTATCTGCGTAAGCAGTCCGGCAGCGAGCTCCTCGATGCCTACGTAGAAGCGTTGCGTACTCTCGGCAAGGAGCACGGCCTCCTCGGCGACATCTATTCTGGCTCGCAAAATCGTTTCACCAACCCGGTCAACCTGCAAAAGCTCATCGGTCTGATCGATGAGACTGAATGGACTGCCATTGATACTGATATCAAAGCGGCAGCGTTCGAGGGTCTGCTGGAAAAGGCTGCCAGCGAGGGCAAGAAGGGTGCCGGTCAGTACTTCACCCCACGCATCCTCATTCAATCGATGGTGCGCTGCATACAGCCCGACCCTCGCGTCAGCAAGGATTTCAAAATCTGCGACCCAGCCGTCGGTACGGGGGGATTCCTCATCGCTGCGTATGAGTGGCTGAAGGATCAGACTAAAGGCGGTGCGCTCGACCGCGATACGGCCAAGCGCATCCGTACTCGGACCTACTACGGTAACGAACTTGTGCAGCGACCTCGTCGGTTGGCGCTGATGAATCTCTACCTGCACCAGGTCGAGCCGCACATCACGCTTGGCGATTCGATCTATGAGACACCGGGAAGCCAGCGCTTCGACGTCATACTGATGAATCCGCCGTTCGGCACCAAGGGGGCAGCCCAGGCGCCAGATCGAGACGACTTCGTCGTCCAGACGAGCAACAAGCAACTCAACTTTCTGCAGCACATCCTGACCACGCTCAAGAAGGGTGGCCGCGCTGCGGTAGTCGTGCCCGACAATGTACTGTTCGCTCAGCAGGCCGGCGAGGTGTTCCAGGTGCTCATGGAGGACTGCGACCTGCACACCGTATTACGTTGCCCGAGGGGCACATTCAGCCCGTATACCGAAGGCACCAAGACCAATGTCATCTTCTTTACCAAGGGTAGGCCCACCGAGCGTACGTGGATCTATGACGCCCGTTCCAACGTCCCAAAGATCACCAAGAAGAGCCGTCCACTTAGCCCCAAGCATTTCGCCGAGTTCGAGAAGTGTTATGGCGATGACCCGAACGGGTTGAGCAAGCGTTCCGAGGGGGAGTCGCCAGACGGCCGGTGGCGAAGCTTCACGCTTGACGAGATTAAGGAGAAGCATTACAAACTCGACGCCTTCAAGTGGCTGCGGGATGAGGAACTCGATTACGCCGACGAGCTTCCCGAACCCGAGGAACTGATAACCGAGGCCATGGAGGAGCTGCAACTCGCGTTGGACGACCTTGCCGACATCCAACGCCTGCTCGAAGGTAATGGAGTAAGCGGTGTCTGAGGATGTCGTCGCTCCCGATGGGTGGACAATTGCGCCGCTCGCACTTTGCGTCGATGTATTAGACAGCCGTCGCAAGCCGGTCAACGCGAAAGGACGCGCCGCAAGGCCTGGCCCTATCCCGTACTACGGGGCCACTGGTCAAGTTGGCTGGATAGACGACTACCTCTTTGATGAGGAGCTGGTCCTCCTCGGTGAGGATGGCGCGCCCTTTCTAGACAAGTCCAAGCCAATTGCGTACGTCATCGATGGCAAGAGCTGGGTTAACAACCACGCACACGTTCTTCGTGCCCGTCGTGAGGTGACAAGCAATCGGTACATCAAACACTACTTGGATTCATTCGACTTCAAGGACCGAGTACAGGGGAGCACCAGAGACAAGCTCAATCAGGGCTCCATGAATTCGATCCCTGTACTGCTGGCGCCGCGTCCGACACAGGACACGCTTGTGGCCGCGATTGATGCATTCGAATCCAAGCGTGCCAGCGCCTCAGGCCACCTTTCGGCAGCGCATCGGGCGAACGAGCGCTTCCGGCAAGCCGTTCTCGCCGCCGCCTGCTCCGGCCGCCTCACCGCTGACTGGCGAGCGGAACGAGATATTGAGGATGCCGCCGACATGTCAGGCGGCTGGGAATCCCTCACGCTCGGCACTATCGCAAGTTCGATTCGCGGTGGCTCGACCGAGGTGCCACGAAATGAACCGACGAATTACCCGATCCTTCGATCTAGCAGTGTGCGGCCGTTCTCCATTGACTTCTCGGATGTTCGCTACTTGAGCGCCGAGCAGTCCACGCGTGAGGCGAATTATCTGCAAGACGGTGACTTGCTGATTACACGGCTCAGCGGGAGTCTTGAGTATGTTGGCAACTGCGGAATCGTCCGGCTCGCTGATGACGCAAGGATCCAGTATCCCGACCGTCTTTTTTGCTGCAGGCTCAGCGACCCGCGTGAGGCGCAGTTTGTCGAACTTGTATTCGCGGGCCCCGAAATCCGATCCCAGATCGAAGCAGCCACGCGATCTGCCGCTGGACATCAGCGGATTTCGATATCTGATCTCAAGGGCTTCCACTTTGCGCGCCCGCCGCTCGATGAACAGGCTGAGATCGTCCGTCG